>NZ_JAJCPX010000024.1:0-48748 GCF_020563125.1 Longicatena sp. 210702-DFI.1.196
CTCTATGATAATTTAGAGGTATCGCTTATCCCTACGATAATTTAGATATCCAAAACTATTAGAAAGTCTGTGAAAAGCAGACTTTTCTTTTTGCACAATAAGAAATTCTTGTTAGTAAGATGTCTTCATTTATTTGATATGAAAGGTACATGTTATTTACTGATTAGTTATAGGATGGAGAACCTTTAGCTAATTGTAAATCACGAGTATGTAATGTGCTAGATAATTTTTTATTTAAAATGCTAAATGAATTTCGAAAAAGATATTTGTTAATCTATCGTAAATAGGAAAGTAAGAAGACTGTTTTTATTTATGGTGGTATAAAAAAGAAATTTAAAAAGTTCTAAATAGTGTATATTACGGAAGGTTTATAATTTTTATATCTTATATTTATCACATATAAGTAAATTTTCTAAGATTCCATATACTGCTCAAAATATTTATGCTAAAATAGCGATAAAGGAAGATGAGCACAATGACAGAAACAATCTTTGAAACTTTATTGAAAGAGATGGAAGAACAACAAAAACTACATCATCTGCCAATTGTAGAGAAAAAGGCGAAGCAATTATTAAAATTAGCTGAAAAAGAGCAAAATCATTATTATGAAAGTATTGCCTGGTATTTTATATCTTTATTATCTTTTTATAATGAAGATAAACAAAAAGCTATGAAAGCATGCGGTCAAGGTTTAAAACTATGTGAATCAGCGGATAATGTACGCTATGAAATACGTTTAATGAATCTTGCCGGCATTTTATATGCAGATAGTAGTAATGAATTAACAGCGCTTCATCATTTTATTAATGCTTATTTCCTGTCAAAAGAACATCCGGAATATGGATTCATGCAATTGATTTTAAAAAATATGGGAACATTATTTTTTAGTATCGGTATGTATCAGGAAGCTTTGCAATACTATACAGAAGCATTTGACTATATGTTGCTCGATAAGTTTGAAAAGGGAGATTTACAAATTGTTATTTCTCATATCATGTTTACACTTGCCAGAATGAATGAGCAGGAAGAAGTAAGGATTTGGAAAAAGAAATATGACGAATTAGATAATGAATTAGCTAAAATACCAGAAGAATATGTACTTAGTGAACTATATCTGGATGTCTGTGCGCATACTACATCAAAGGTGCCTGAAAAAATGGAGCAGGTATTAAAAAATTTATATCAGGAAGAGGACTATTCCCATATTAAAAACTGTATGTTTTTTATGCTTGAAATGAGTTTGCATATGAAAAATGATTCGCTGTTTATTAAATTATATCAAACAGCAAAGAAATTATTTAAAGATATGAAAAATCCATATTTTGAAGAAGAACTTTCACAAATCTATATACAATATCTTAAAGAATTTCATAAAGATAATTTAAAAGATGAAATTTATCATCATTACGAAATATATCAGAAAGCTCAATCTTTTAATTTAGAGAATCGTAAGATCAGTATGAAAGTTAAAATGGATTTAGAAAATACGTTGTATAAACAACGTAAATAAACAACGTAAAATCATTGAAAACAATCAGAAACTTATGCAGTACACAGAATTAGATGACTTTACCGGCGTTTTGAAAAAAACAGCTTTCCGCAAACAGACGATAGAAAAACTTCAGCGTCGAAATAAGGATCAGAAAGCATTTTTCTTGATGATGGATATAGATAATTTTAAACATATCAATGACAGTTATGGACATATGATCGGCGATCGTGTCATAAAAGAAATAGTAGCAATCATTAAAAATAATGTTGATCAAAATACCCTTATAGGAAGAGTAGGTGGTGATGAATTTGCCATTTATGCAGATCATATATATGAATTATATAAGATAGAAAATTGTGTAGAAAAGATAAAAAATGATGTACAAGATATTAAAATTAGAAATGTTAAAAAAAGAATAAGTATCAGTATAGGAATATGTGAAGCATCGGATGATGATTCATATGATATTATTTATAAAAAAGCAGATCATGCATTGTATGAGGCAAAATTGAGTGGAAGAAATCAATATGTAGTTTATGAAGAAGATAACGTTCAGGAAGAAAGCTTATTACCAATGCATAGTAATGAATTTTCTAAATTATCGATCTCTGCAGTTCTTCCAAAGGTATTTATGATTTTAAATACGGAAAAGAAAAGCAATACGATTTTAGACAGAGCCATTTGTTATTTAGGGAGAACCTTACATATAGAAGACTTATTTTTACTTTATTTTATAGACCGAAAAAAAGAACAAGGATATTTAAAAGTGTTTAACTTAAATGATAAAAGTATTCGCAGTCAAGCCATTTACCATATAGAGGAAGGGTATTTTAACGAATTTGATGAAACAGGTTTATTTCAAAATCATAATCTGAATCATTGTGATTTTCCATATGAAACAAAGTATAAAGAAAATCATATTATGTCTACCATACAGAAAAAAATTGAATATGATGGTCATTTTTATGGTATTGTGGGTATGAATAAAAAGAGTCGTCAAGTTTGGAATATAAAAGATGTTCTCTTAATTGAAAATATGGCCTGTGCATTTTCTACATATTTTGAAAGTTGGCGAAAACAGGATTGATTTCCTGTTTTTCTATGGAATTTTCATGTATAATAAGAAAGCTGATTGAGGTGATAAAATGAAATTAATAGCCGGTTTAGGAAATCCAGGGAAAGAATATGAAAATACAAGACACAACTCAGGTTTTTGTGTCATGGATGCGATTGCTAAGGAATTGCATGTTGATATCACACAAAAGAAATTTAAATCACTCATTTGTATGACAAGAATACAAGGAGAACAAGTATTATTAATGAAACCGCAAACCTATATGAATAATTCTGGGGAAGCTATTATTGAGGCTGTCAAGTTTTATCATATTGATGTAAAAGACATTTTGATTATTTATGATGATTTAGATTTGCCTGTTGGAAAGATACGATTACGTGAAAAAGGAAGTGCAGGTGGTCAAAATGGTATGAAAAACATTATTGCACATTTGCATACACAAGAGTTTAAAAGAATTCGCGTAGGGATCGGAAAGGATTCACGAGTACCTGTCATTGATTGGGTATTAGGGAAAATCAGAAAAGAAGATCGTGAAGATTATGAAAAAGCAATAGCACTGGCAAAGGATGCAGCTATTTATAGCGTTACGCATACCTTTATGGATACGATGAGCCATTTTAATGTGAAATAAAGCTTTTTCATGATAATACATGCAGAAAATAAGGTGATAAAGTGAAAATACTTCTTCAGGAATTCATGCAGAATGCAGCGGTTACTTCCATTGTTGAAGGTAAAAGTCAGCTGGGTAATTTATCATTAAGTGAAGAAGCCCTGCTGTTAGCAGCGGCATATCGCAAAAAACCGCAAAGTATGTTTATTATTAAGAATAACGCATATACGGCACAAAAACTCTATGATCGCTTAGAATGTCTATTAGAGGATGATGTGCTGCTTTTCAGCGTGGAAGAATCATTACGGGTGGAAGCTATTGCTGCTTCACCGGAAAGCAAAGCAGCACAGATGGAAACAATGGCAAAGCTTTTAGATAAGCATCCTTATATTTGCGTCATGAATGCAGCGGCTGCGATTCGTTTTCAACCATCTGTAGATATTTTTCAACAACACTTTATTCATATTCGGCAAGATGATGTGTTGGATTATGAACAACTGAAACAACTGTTATTTGAAGCTGGCTATGCCTATGTAAATCGTGTTGATCAACCATTATGTTATGCGGCAAGAGGTGGTATCATCGATGTATATTCGATGAATTATGAGCATCCGATTCGTATAGAATTTTTTGATAATCTTGTCGAAAGTGTACGATTTTTCGATATTTCCACGCAAAGAACAATTGAACTGATAAAAGAAGTGACAATCATTCCTGCTAATAATCTTTTGTTTACGGATGAAGAAATCGGTTGTATCGTTGAACGTGCAAACCAAGAATTAGCTATACAGCAGAAACAGTTATCATTATCTTTTCGTGATCAGTTGATATCACAAGTGAATGAAGATTTAGACTTATTGGCAAATCGACATGCAGAAAATCATTTATATCGTTATTATGCGTTTCTTGATCAGGCAAATACGATTTGCGATTATGTGAAAGATGCTAGTATTGTTGTTTCTAGTAAGGAAGAAGTTAACGATACAATCCGTCATCTACAGGAAGAAAATATTGCCTATTTACAAGAATTATTTCAAGAAGGAAGTGCTTTGTATAAGTTTGGTGTATTTGAAGATTTATCCAAAATATTAGGCAAACATAAAGTTATTGAATTTGGCATGTTTGTGGATTATAAAAAACCGATTACATCACAAATCATGAGCATGTCATTAGGTGATATTAATTTAGAACGGACTATCCAGGAAATCATTTCAGCATCGCATCGTCACAGAGTTTTATTATGTTTAGATCATCATGAGATTTCACAAGTCCGTAAACTGCTTGAAGAACAGCATGTAGCTACACGCATCGTTCATGAGGATGATGTATTAACTGAAGGCGTCTCTATTTTAGAGAAGAAAATGGTTGAAGGATTCAGCTGTTTAACAGAAGGAATCAGCGTTTACACGAGCAAGGAATTATTTCATAAATCCCGTAAATCCACGCGTTATTCCAATAAGTTTAAAGAAGCTGAAGTTTTGCATGATTATCAAGAACTGCATATCGGAGATTATGTCGTACATAATCAGCATGGTATTGGTAAATATTTAGGTATCGTCAATAAAGAGGTAGATGGTATCCACAAGGATTTTTTGCATATTGCCTATAAAGGTGATGATGTTTTATTAGTACCATTAGAGCAATTTCAATTGATTCGTAAATTCGTATCAAAAGAAGGAGCAGCTCCTAAACTAAATAAATTAGGCAGTGGTGAATGGGAAAAGACGAAGAAAAAAGTCAGTGCAAAAATAGCAGAATTAGCAGATCGTTTAATTCATTTATATGCCAATCGTGATGAGCATATCGGGCATGCATTCGCAAAAGATACGGCGATGCAAAAAGAATTTGAAGATGATTTTGATTATGAATTAACAATTGATCAGGCAAAAGCAGTAAAAGAGATAAAAAGTGATATGGAATCCAGTAAGCCAATGGATCGATTGTTATGTGGAGATGTCGGATTTGGCAAGACAGAAGTTGCCGCAAGAGCTGCTTTTAAAGCAGTGAGTGATAATAAACAGGTTGCCTTTCTATGTCCGACAACCATTTTATCTTTACAACATTTTAAAACTTTTCAACATCGTTTTCGCAATTTTCCAGTAAATATTGCGGTCGTAAATCGCTTTATTAAACCACAGGATCAAAAACAGATCATCAAAGATCTAAAAGAAGGTAATCTGGATATCCTGATTGGAACACATCGTTTATTATCTAAGGATATACAATTTAAAGATCTTGGATTATTAGTGATTGATGAGGAACAGCGTTTCGGTGTAGAACATAAAGAAAAGATAAAAGAGTTAAAAAACAGTGTTGATGTTTTATCACTTAGTGCTACACCAATTCCAAGAACATTGCAAATGTCTTTGATAGGCATACGTTCACTTTCACAATTAGAGACACCACCATTAAACCGCATGCCGGTACAGACATATGTAATTGAGAAAAATTTTTCAATGATCAAGGAAATTATTCAAAGAGAACTGGCACGCAATGGGCAGGTTTTCTATCTTTATAACAATGTGAAAGAGATTTATAATGTCGCAAGAAAATTACGAGAAGCATTACCGGATGTGGAAATTGGTGTCGCTCATGGACAAATGAGCCGTGATGATATTGAAGATGTCATGATGCAATTTACGGATAATCAATATCAGGTATTGGTTTGCACGACGATTATTGAAACAGGGATTGATATACCAAATGCGAATACCATTCTCATTGAAGATGCTGACCATTTTGGTTTAAGTCAGTTATATCAAATAAAAGGAAGAGTTGGTAGAAGTGATCGTTTGGCATATGCGTATTTGATGTATTCTCCGCAGCGTCAGTTGAGTGAAGTAGCAATGAAACGACTCAAGTCAATCAAAGAATTTACACAACTTGGCAGCGGATATAAGATTGCCATGCGGGATTTAACGATTCGTGGTGCCGGGGATATGTTAGGTCCTCAACAAGCTGGTTTTATTGATACAGTAGGTATTGATATGTATATCGAGATGTTGAATAGTGCGATTATGGAGAAAAAAGGCATTAAAAAAGTTGAAAAGCCAGTTATGAAAAAAGCAAACATAAAAGTAGATGCCTATATACCAGGACAGTTTGCCAATGAGGATTATGAGAAAATTACATTGTATCAGCGTATTGAAAAGATAGAAACGAAACAAGAATTAAAGGCAATGTTAGAAGAGATTAAGGATAATTATGGAAAATTACCTAAGGCGGTTCAGTTATTGTTTGAAAAGAAACGTTTGGATATTCTCATAAATGAACCTTATGTAGAGAATTTTCAGGAACAGCCAAAAAGAATTAGTATGTCATTTACCGAAACCTGGTCAAATGCAATTGATGGTGTGAAATTATTTGAATTCATGACGTGTATTTCTAAGGATATTCAATTACGGTATGTCAATCGTAAAATCACTTTGCAATTTGCAAAGCGAAAAGATTGGTTGATTACGGTTATTGAAATTTTAGAGAGTTGTGAAAAACTTGAAAGAAAAGAAGCTTAATGATACATCCACCTTTGTGATGAAGGTGGGTGTTTTCTTTTTTGAACGTTTTATTGAAACTGTTTATAAAAAAGAAACAAACAATGAAAAATGAAATGGTTTTAAGAAAATTATACACATAAAAATGTAACTTATATCAAAAAGAATGCTATACTTTAAGTAAGAAAAGAGGGATGTTGTTATGAAAAAAACGAGTCGCGTATGCTGTGCAATCTTATGTTTCTTTTTATTAACTGCTTGTTCATCCAATGATAAAACAAAGCAGCCATCAAATGCCACAAAAGTAAAAGAACAAACAACACTCAGTAATGAAACAAAAGAACTATTCACTTATTTGGATGCAACTTTAAAAGCAAAAAGTTTGCATTTGCAATCACAACAAGATTATGAAAGAGATCAACGCTATTATCAAAATAATACGGAAATTAAAAAAGATGGGAATGGTGGAAGTGTGATTTCCACTGGTGATATCGATAATGCAAATCCAAAGCAAGCACATTATATGGTGAAACAAATAACAGAAGATAGTACCGTGGTATATGGTGAAGAAAATGGTTATATGTATAACTATCTGAAACAAGAAAATGGTACCTACAACTTAAGTCAAAAAGAAGCAACGACATCATCAGATATTGAAAATAGTTTTTTATATTATTATTTGAACTATGATTTATTAAAACTTACACAACAAAGTTTTACATGTGTAAAAGATAAGGAAGGTAATGATATCTTATATACATTGACGATAAAAGATCCTGATTCTTACATAAAAATTTATAATCAAAAAAATAAAGAGGATAAAATAGAGAATGCCGATATCTCAAAACTTCATTCTTATAAACTTGTATTCTGTATTCGTGATGATTTGGTTAAATCTATAACAAGTGATATGGATTATGAAATCAGTATTCCACAAAAGGAAGATAATACCGAGTATGATACGTATGTTGAGCAGACAAAATTGCATCATTATACGGAATTCAGTAAAATTAATGAAACAGTGAAGATTCATCTGGAAAATTTCAAAGGTTAAACAGTGTTTTAAGAGAATGTTTGAAATGCCCTTTGTTAATTAGTTGTTCAATTAACGAGGTTTATGTCATTGCATTCTCTTTTTATATATGAATCATGTTATAGTTAACGCTTTTTAACCATAACCAGCTTATCCAATACACTCTTATCTGCATGTGTCAAGATGTAGAGAATCAGCTTTGAAGAAAGATGGAGTAAACCTTGTTTCATAAATAAAAATGCGTTACAATAAAAGAGCTGAAAAAGATAATAAAAAGAGAGGAATACATATGTTAAATAAACAGTTTTTCACTTCTGAATCGGTAACAGAAGGACATCCTGATAAAATCTGTGATCAAATCAGTGACGCGGTGTTAGATGCTATCATTGAACAAGATCCCAATGCGCGTGTAGCATGTGAAACCTGCTGTACGACTGGTATGGTCATGATCATGGGTGAAATTTCGACAAACTGCTATGTCGATATTCCAAGTATTGCACGTAATGTAGTACTGGAAATCGGCTATGACAGAGCAAAATATGGTTTTGATGGTACAACTTGTTCCGTATTAACTTCGATTGATGAGCAATCCAGTGATATCGCTATGGGTGTTGATCATTCTTTAGAAACAAAAGAAGGTAAGGAAGAAGATAATAATGGTGCTGGTGATCAGGGAATGATGTTTGGTTATGCTTGTGATGAAACACCAGAATTGATGCCATTATCAATTTCTTTGGCTCATCGTTTAGCAAAACAACTGACTGCAGTCAGAAAAGATGGTACATTGGATTATCTTCGCCCAGATGGTAAGACGCAGGTTACGATTGAATATGAAAATGATGTTCCGAAACGTGTAGATACAATTGTTATTTCAACGCAACATTCGGATACAGTAGAGTTGGAAACCATTCGCAAGGACCTGAAAAAATATGTTATTGATGTTATTATTGATCCGACAATGATGGATGAAAATACGAAAATTTATATCAATCCAACAGGTCGTTTTGTAATTGGTGGTCCTCAGGGTGATAGTGGGTTGACTGGCCGCAAGATTATTGTAGATACATATGGTGGAATGGCACGTCATGGCGGCGGTGCTTTCTCTGGTAAAGATCCAACGAAGGTAGACCGTAGTGCTGCTTATGCTAGCCGTTATGTGGCAAAAAATATTGTAGCTGCAGGACTTGCAAAACGTTGTGAAGTACAATTGGCATATGCCATCGGTATTGCTCATCCCGTGAGTGTTTTGGTTGATACATTTGGCACTGGTAGATTACCTGATGAAGAAATTGCTGAAATTGTGCAAAAAGAATTTGATTTGCGTCCTACCAGCATCATTAAGACATTAGATTTGCGTAAACCTATTTATCGCAAATTAGCTGCGTACGGGCATATGGGTAGAGAAGATTTGGGTGTGAAATGGGAAGATACGACACCTGCGGAATCATTAAAAAAATATTTGAGATAAAGAAAACGTAGTAATTCAGTTTTCGCAACGCTAGTTTTATAAATCATTCGCCCTTACTATCCTATGGATAGGAGGGCTTTTTTCTGACATCTGTGTAAGGTTAGAGCGTTTTTCGATGAAGTTGTGTATAATTAAGAGGAGAAGAAAACAAGAAGCTTTCACTTGTGCATTAGATGAAATGGATAAAGTACAAATTTATGGTCAGTAGGAAGATAAGCAGTAAGCGAAGATAAATAAAGAAGATACGTTGAGTTAAGATAAGTTAAAAAAGATGGTCTATGTTGGAAGGTGAAGATATGGTAAAAGTTGCGATTGTTGAAGATGATGAAATTATACTTGAAGAGTTAAGTAATTGTTTAAAGGAATGGAATTTTGAGGTCAATAAAGTAGATGTGGCAAAAGATATTTTACAACAGCTCACGACTGTAAATTGTGATATCGTATTGCTGGATGTTCATCTACCCAATATAAACGGTATCAGTGTTTGCCGTCAATTTCGAAAGTTTAGTAATGCACCGGTAATTTTTATATCCAGTGATGCAGATCGTATGAGCATGGTAAGTGCCTATGAATATGGTGGAGATGATTATATCGTTAAACCATTTGATAAGATGGTTCTCATCGCTAAATTGAATGCATTTATCAGAAGGATGCAGCAAGAAGCAGATAAGGAAGTTTTAGTATGGCGTGGTGTTGAATTAAATCTGCGAACCTATCAATTAAAATATCAAGGAAAGATGATGGAAATTACGAAGAATGAGATGAAAATATTAGAATTGTTGATGAGCAATCCACATGTAGTAATATCACGCAGTGATATGATGATGGCTTTGTGGAACAGTGATTGTTATGTAGATGATAACACCTTAAGTGTTAATGTTGGAAGATTGCGGAAAAAACTGGAAGATGTCTTTCGCATAGATGATTTTATTCATACAAAGAAAGGCACAGGTTATTATATATGAAACTACTACATGATTTATCAGGATCTGTATGTTTACTTTTAACGATGGTGATCGTACAAGTCATTTGTTTATGGACATTTGAAATAGAGAAAGAAATCATTGAATACATCTTGTTTATGGAAATCAGTATGTTATTGTGTTATATCGGTATTGCTTGGGTAAAACGAAGAGCTGAAATAAAACAATTACAAGAATGCAATCATGTCTCTTTTTTAGAAAGAAAGGCAT
This sequence comes from Longicatena sp. 210702-DFI.1.196, assembly GCF_020563125.1. Lineage (NCBI taxonomy): Bacteria > Bacillati > Bacillota > Erysipelotrichia > Erysipelotrichales > Erysipelotrichaceae > Longicatena > Longicatena sp. 210702-DFI.1.196. The sequence goes on from NZ_JAJCPX010000024.1 coordinate 10,363, forward strand.
TAACTGCTAAAGACAAAGAAATACAGCGTATCATCAAGGAATTGGAAGAGGAATATTATTCACAGAAACAATCTTATCAGAAAGAGAAAAAAGAACGGGAACAGTATTTTCAATTATGGATACATCAAATAAAGACACCCATTTTTGCTATGCATATGTTGAATGAACATATGCAGGATGAAAAAAGAAAAAAACAAATCCGTGCTGAGTTATTCAAGATCGAGCGTTATACGCAGATGGCATTGTCTTATCAGCGTATAGATGATGATTATATTATGGAAAAGTGTTGTTTACATACAATAGTACAAGAAGCATTACGAACTTATAGCACATTGTTTATTGAAAAAGGTTTGTGTCTTGATTTCTCATATGATGAGGATGATGAAATTTATACGGATCGCAAATGGTTGTGTTTTGTCATTGAGCAACTATTAGATAATGCTATAAAATATACCCAACATGGTACCATTCATGTACGTTGTAGTAAGGACGAAGTAAGCATTGAGGATGAGGGTTGCGGTATTGCTAGCGAAGATATTGTATTAATCAAACAAAAGGGATATACTGGTAAACTTGGCAGAGAGAAAAAACAAGCAACCGGCATGGGATTATATTTCGTTAAAGAAATTTGTGAACGTCTGCATATCAAATGGCAAATATCTTCACAATGGCAGCATGGTACTAAGGTATCTTTGTATCCGGTGAAGGAAAGATTAATGGATAGATAATATGGGAGCAATGTTTTTACGTAAAAAATTATGTACGATTTCTTTCTATTAAAATGAGTCTATACTACAAAGACAATGGTTTTTAGCATGATGAAAAGATTGTTAAGCAATACCTAACATGATGTTATAAACAATGATTTTAAGAAAGATTGAACGACAACGAAATCTTTGATAGAAAAGGGTGAAAAGAAAGATGACATAGATGTTAGATATCCGTCATCTTAAGTTAAGGCAGAAAATGGAAATGCTTGTTATACTTTAGATCAAGGAGGAAATATCTATGACAATATTAGCATTAGAAAATGTGCATAAAGTATATACATCTCGTTTAAAAAGTCAACATACGCATGCTTTGGACGGGGTGAGTATGGAATTAGAAAAAGGTGAATTTGTCGCTATCATGGGCGAAAGTGGTTCGGGGAAGAGTACACTGTTAAATCTATTGGCTTGTTTTGATGATACAAGTGAAGGAGCTATCTATATTCAGGATAAAAACATTGTAGCAATGAAGGAAGAAGAAAAGGCATTATATCGTAGAGAACACATCGGTTTTGTGTTTCAAGATTTTTCATTGCTTGACTCTTTAAGTGCAGAAGATAATATTTTATTACCATGCATCCTTTCTCAAAAAGATTTAAAGGAAAAGCGAAAATACTTGCAAAAGCTTTGTCATACTTTGCATATTGAAGATTTATTAAAACGTTTTCCTTATGAGTTAAGTGGAGGTCAGCAACAACGTGTGGCAATAGCAAGAGCCTTGATCAATGAACCAGATATTTTATTGGCAGATGAGCCAAGTGGCGCTTTAGACTCAAAAAGCAGCATGCAGCTATTAGAACTGCTGTGTGCATTACAAAAACAAGGACAATCGATTTTAATGGTGACACATAGCCCACTAGCAGCATCCTATGCACAACGTGTCGCTTTCCTAAAAGATGGCAAAATTATTCAAGAAATCTATAGTGGAGAAGATAATCGTGAAACTTTTTATAATCGTATCGTGCATATGCTGAGTGTTCAAGAAAGCAGGGATCTGCATGAATATTAAATATTATTTCACCTTGGCATGGAGTGATATTCGAAACATGAAGGATATTTATCTTCCTTATGGTGGAATGATGTCCATGTGTTTTTGTTTCTTATATATAATCGCATACTTAGGTACGCATGGTAATTTTTATTCCTTAACAAAAGGTTCCATTATGACGCTAGACTTACTAACATGTGGTGGTGTCATCTTATGTGTATTAATTTTTATCTTATGTTGGACGTTTTCATTGACGATACGCCGTCAGATATCCACGCGTCAGGGATTATATCGTGTGTTGGGTTTTTCCCGAAAGAATTTATTATTACTAAATGCCTGTGTGATGATAATTATCAGTGTGTTAGCACTCATTGGAGGTATGATATTCTGTATTGTATTCGGTAAGTTGCTTATCATGAGTGCAGAACGTTTTGCAAGACAAACACTGATACAAGGAATTACCGTTGATATGCGACTGATGTTATGGATAAGCTTATTTATGCTTTCTGTCGGACTTGTTTTGCTCGTTCGTGATTCAGTATATATTGTTACGCATAACCCTTTAACAATGTTACGTAAAGAAAAAATGCAAGAACAGCCAAAAGCAAAAAAATTGACAACCATATTTGGTATTGTATTTTTAGGCGTTGGTTATGGTATATCTTTATCCGTAAATGATATTGGTGATGATTTAGAAAAAATTGTTTTTGCCATTCTTCTTGTGATTTTTGGCACATATTGTGTTTTTAAAGGAACAGGGATTATGTTGTTGAAGCTGCTGCAACGAAATGAGAAACTATATTATCATAAAAAACATATGATTACCCTATCAAATCTATTATTTCGTTTGCGTAGTTATGCTGTTTCAATGGCAAGTATTACGATCTTACTGACGATGCTGATATTAACTGCATCCATGTGTATATCACTGTATACAGGGGTAGAAGATAGTGTAAAGCAACGCTTTCCTGAGTATAAATTTATCATTAATGGTATAAATGATGATCAACAGCTCCAACAAATAGTAAAGAAACATCATTTAGCAATTCAAAAAGAAGTCCAGATACCAGTAGTTCATGGTGCTATGCAAGTGGTAGTACGCAATGAAGAATTATGGATTGGAAAAGTGAATGAAACGATTAAAGAAAATGATTCGGTTCCAGCATTAACAGCTATCACATTATCTGGATATCAAAATGCGACAAATACACAAGTTCATTTAAAAAAAGATGAAGTTTTATTATTGAATCGTACATCCCATCCTATTCATACAATGAATATACGCATGGAAAATGATGATCATACCATTTCTATTATGAAGAAAAAGGTAAGATCTTCTGATGTCGATTTTGAAGTTTTCCCTACGGATTTAGTCTTAATCGTACCTGATCAACAAGCAGTTGCTTATTTAGATTATCTATTCGGGGAATATGTACACGATGATCCAGGTTATAGTACGACTTTAAGTATGTATCGCAGTATGAATTTCATTGGTAGTGAAGATAATCAAAAGGCATTAGCTGCAGACTTAAACGCAAACGAGGAAATAACAATAGAGGATTATTATACAGTTTTAGATGAAATGATGAGTGCATATGGAAGTTTTCTGTTTTTAGGCATTCTTTTCTCCATTCTCTTCATCTTCTCAATCTTTATGATCTTGTATTATCGTATGCATGAAGATTTACGCGAGCATGAACATGAGTACAGTATTTTATATCGTATTGGATTAACGAAGAGAGAGTTGAGTTTAGAGTCGGCAAGAGAGAACAGATGGCTGATCTTAGCACCTCCTATATTAGCAATCTTACATTGTCTTATGGCTTATCCGGCTTTTCACCTTTTTGCAAGTTTATTTGGTTTTGGAAAGAATGGTTTTTCGTTTATGCTGATGGGTGAAGGATGTTTGGTCGTTTTATTTGTTTTTATTGTTTATATGTTACTGTTGCAGATGTTAATAAAGAAAAAAATTATGACAAGAAAGGTTTAAGTAGAAATTGTTTGTGAGAAGCGTGTTATAAGTAATGATTTTGTTGTAAAGATAGTAATTTAAATATAAAAATAGGAAGCCTTAACATCAGAAAATGCGTTAAGGCTTCCTTTAAAATACTTTATGCAATAAGCAAGAAGGACTTAGGGGTTCTCAGCAGTGTTGTATTATTTGTCAAAAGCAGGATTATAACGATAATAGTTGTCTGAATCTAATTGTTTTTGAACGTAAGCCAAAGCTTCACCAAATCGTTGGAAATGTACGATTTCTCTTTCGCGTAGGAAAACCAAAGGGGCTATGACATCTGGGTCACAGGCTTCCCGGATAAGGTTGTCATACGTTGTTCTGGCTTTTTGTTCTGCTGCAACCTCATAAGAACAACATAGGCCAAAAGCCTTATAAACACGCTGTTTTTTATTGTACAGGCTTTCCCTAGCTGCGATTGCATAAGGACAAAAAGTACATAATCTATATAATATAGAAGATAAAACAAACTATCCTGCAAAAAATTTCATCGTTCAATCGTATGCAATCCAATCCTTAATATATGCCAAACAATATGACAACACGAATCTGCGATACGGTGGTAAAAGAATAAAAGCCAGTGGGGTTGTCTATTTGCAACAATATTTCGTCTGGTAAGCTCGTATTTGCAAGCTCTACATGGTTGAAACAAGCCATCCTCCTTATACTGCCTACCGTTTTTCATACAACTGAAACTGCCCAATCATATGATCCAACATCTGCGTCTGTGTAGAAAGCTCCTCGCTTGCGGCCGCCAGCTCCTCGGATATCGAGGCATTATTCTGCACCACATCCGAAACCTGGCGCACCTCCGCTGTGATATTAGAAATGGATTTATGTTGATTTTCTGTGGCGGAAGCAATCCTATCCACCATAAAAATCACCTGTTTTGTACACTCGATAACCTGCAGCAGCGAATCGGCCGCCGTGTGGGCAACCTTTTCTCCATTTTTTACTGCTGCCACCGATTCCTTGATCAGAGCTGTCGTGTTCTTGGAGGCCATTGCCGTCTTATCCGCTAGACTGCGTATTTCTCGCGCAATCACCGCAAATCCCGTCCCCAGTTCACCGACCCTTGCCGCCTCTACAGAGGCATTTAAGGCTAGTAAATTCGTTTCGAATGCAATATCCTGAATAGTCTTCACTATCTTGTAAATTTCATCGGACCTTTCACTGATGATGTTCATCGCACTAATCATTTCCTGCATCTGCTGGTTGCTCTCAGAAACCTGTGCGCCCGCACGGTCTGTCTGGTTGCGCGCTTTATCCGCGTTCTCCTTTGTTACCCTGACTTGCTCAGATATTTCATTTACAGCTATGGCAAGTTTTTCAATCGAATCGGCCTGTTCCTCCGCCCCGATCGCAAGGATCTGCGCTCCTGAGGATACTTGTTCACTACCATTCGCCACTTGCCTTGCGGACTGGCTGATCCGCCAGAGGGTATCACTTAGTTTATCCCGCAGTCCCCACATCGACACTAGGATGCGGTCATAATGCCCCATGTAGTATTCATTGACATTGGATTGAACTTTAAAATTTCCCTCGGACATATCGCCAAGGATATCGCTGATATCTTCAATAATCGTCTTTTGATAGCTGATTAAATCCCGTATACTATCCGACATCTTTCCCAGTTCATCTCTCGACGTATAGGAAACGCACACGCCGTCTAACTGACCGTTTGCCAACTGCTGGGCGGCATCCTCAATCTCCTTCACAGGCTTGCGGATGCTGTTGGAAATATAAATGCCAAGCAGTGCCGCAGACACGATACTGAATGTCATGATGATCATGATAACAGTGATTGCCGATGCCTGCGCATATTCCCCTTCCTTCACCATATCCTGGGCGTTATGCGCCGCCACATCCGCGATCTGTTGGAGAAGATCCGCCATCTGATTCAGAACCGGAATATAACTGGACTTCATGACCTCGTATGCCTCATCCGTTTTCCCCGTTTCCACCAAAGCGAATACTTTGTCACGGTAGACGATGGCCTCCTGCAGCCGTTTATCCACCCTATCCACCATCGCGATGTCCCCTTTGAAGGAGTTACGGATTACGGGAAATGTAGCGCGCATGTTTCTGAGGCTTTCCTTCGCCTTATCAATGTACTCCGCGGATTCTTCCACATCAGACTCCAATATGGCATTTAAGATATCCCCTCGTGCAGCCTGCATCTCCCTTTTCGCTAGCCATACATTGATCGTCACTGTATAATTATTACGATAAAAAGAGGAAAGATTATCGCCAATTCTATTCAGCATGAATAGAGCGGCAATACTTGCCGACAGACATATTGCGATTACCATTGCATACGATAATAACAACCTAAACTTTAGTTTCATATTTCGTATTTTCTTCAACATAATTTTCTCCCAACGATGATGATTCACATCACTCCTATAACAGTTTTGATATTTTTCTGTAAAGCACACCCACTTCAATCGGCTTCTTAATATGGCTGTTCATTCCTATCGCTTTCCCTTCGATCATGCCATGAGATAATAGAACCAACGCATACGCCTAAGCACTTTGCGGATCCGCTGAATTACCTCGCTTCCATTAAATACGGTATTTTATTAATCATACATTGAATTACCGATCTTCTAATGGATCTTTAACACTGTTTGTATGGCCATAATGGCCTACTTCGTCGTTGCGATGGGCTTGTCAGTCTCCGCCTTTTCAAGCAGCATATACGCATGGGCGCAGAAGCCTTCATCATCCGCGACCAGCATCTTGAGATTCTCCATGATGCCGCTGTCTGCTCAAATGGGATGAAGATATGTTGCTAGAATGTTTACTCATGCCAATCTCGTTATGCTTCCCTTGAAGACGAGCTTGGCTCTTTCATTTTTGACTGGCATTTAGCCCCAAATTCTCTCTTGTTTTACGTTGCACGAACCTTTTACACCACTGTCCTCATATCTGATCCTTAGGGTTTTCCAATGAAAACCTTGTGCGTAAAAAGTCCAGTCTATCCTCAATAAACGCCTGCCAAGATTGTGCACACGCCGTCCAATGCTCCGCCATCATATCTGTTTCCAGCTGAGCGATAAAATCGTTCAAATCCATATGTGGCTGTTCACCAAAGCCTCTTAACACGGCAGAGAAAATATATCCCCATGCCATCAGCTCCCTCAACTTACCATAGCACTCCCTCAAGAATACAGAGGGAACTTCAGTAGAGATAAACTTTAAGAGGACATCAATACACAGAATATCGTTATTTTTACCGTGAAGTTTGCTGATTTCCTGCAATAAAGCTTCTCTCTTTTCCGCGGTAATTGATTCCAAAGTAAAGAGAGTTACGTTATATATTGTCAAAAAGAGAAACTCCATTCCTTCCTTGTGCAGGGTCAAGTTCTCTTGCATTTCCCGCGTGTTAAGTATATACGGATTGATAGGCTCCATACATACCCGGGTCCCGACCCCCATGTAGGCTTTCGTCACCCCCAGTGAATGTAGTACATCCAGGGTCCGACGTACTGTGCTCAATGACACATGATACCGTTCTGCCATTTTAGGCAGGGACGGCAGATAGCTGCCAACGGGATAGACCTCCCAGAAAATCTCTTGAATAATGGTGGAGGCAAGGGTATAGCGCACCTGCGGCCGTTTTCGATACATCGTCCATGTAAACGGAATCTGCGGCACATTTTTCAAGTGATGTTCCTCGGGAATGGAATCGACAAATGCCTTGACTTCCAGAAAGTTCTGATAGTAGTAAGCATCTGTTTCCGCCTTCATGCGGTTGGCTATCTCAACTGACAAAAGACCATCTTCCATATAATTGACCATGCCGTACTCTTTATTGGGATAAAAATAATTGAGATAACGCAAGAATTGCCAGTATAGACTTTCCATTAAGCCATTGTTGAAAGTTCTCAGGACATCATAATACAATTTTGTTGGTTCCTCACTCAATATCCCAGTTGCATTTGTTTTCTTGTATAAACCTGCAGAGATACTCCGTTCTAAGTTTTTTAACCCCATCTCCCAGACCGTAGAAAATAGCAGAGCCCCTTGTTGGTTAATATCTAGCATTCCATCTCTGCGCGGAACAAAATACTTCATAGCATTTTCTATGAAGGTTTTCTCTGTCCCCTGGTACACGATTATGGCCATCTTCCGCTGTTCTGTTTTTATGTACCCAGCTGCCTCCAATTTGTCCAAAGCAGTCTGCACCGTATTTCGCGCCAGACCAAAGGAAGCACAAATCTGTGAAATTGATCTTAACTGGTCGCCATATTGGTACATGCCAAAAAGAATTCGCGATTCATAGTATTCGTAAATCAGCTCGCTAAGTACATTATCATTTGCCATTTCTGTCCTCCAGCAGGGGGACACCTGCTCTTATGTGTTTACCGTTCCTTGGTGATTTTCAGCGAAGCAATAAATTATTAGTTTATTTTTTATCTCTCTGCTCATATTAGGGTAACCCTGTTCATGTTGGTACTAACTTAAGTATAGCACGCTTTCTACGAGCACGCAATGAATATTTCATTTGTATCTGGGACTTTTAAGGGATCTCATTTCTACCTCTGCGAACATAGAGCAGGGACAAAACGCAAATTATACAATTATAAAATTCGCACTTGGAGTTAAAGCATTTCATATGCTGAAAGAAGATTGCGGCTATGTTCTATATATCAGCATACTGATACACTCGTCTAATACGCATCATCCATCACACTGGAAATGGTGAGCGTCCCATGGAGCTTTCTAAAGCCATCTGATTCCTTCATATGAATGGATAACTTATTTCATTATGTACAAGCATTTTTGGATGCTTTTTAAATATAGTGTAGTGAGGTGGTTTCATGGCAAATGATGTTAAAGTAGTTTGCAAGAATGTTTTTAAAAATAGTGATACAGCGGCTCTGCAGAAAGTGTTTACTATGAAATGGATAGAATTGATAAACCAATTTGAAAAAAGTAAGGGGCACTCTACCCCTGCGAGTTGTTAAACAAGCGATTCTGCAAAGTGTTATCATAACATAAGCAGTGATCGTTTGTTTTGCCATCTTTGAAAAGGAGAACAAAACATGATGAATACGTCAAGGGTTGCGATATATTGCCGCTTATCCGAAGAAGATAGAAACAAACAATCAGAAACAGATGACAGTAACAGTATTCAAAATCAAGAGTTAATATGTAAAGGGTGGTTTCTCCCACCTAATACATATGACTGCGGCTCATTTGTGGTGAATGGAACAGCAGTTGTAGGAAAGGAGAAGAAAAGTCCGTATAACCGCTGGAAATCAACACAAAAAGGAGCTAATTTTTATGAAATCTCTATTTGAGGAAATGGGCGGCACTTACCGTCAGGAGGGCGATTATCTCATTCCAAACCTTGCGCTGCCAGAGGAACCGGAATACCAGATTGGCAAGTATGGACATATGCGCCGCAGCTATCTGAAAGAACATCGCCCTATTTTCTACACAAACCTGCTCACAAACGGAACGCTGCATCGGCACCTTGCCGAGATCGACCAAGCCTGCAACGAGCGCATGGAAATCATCGTTTCTGCAATGGTGAAGCAAGAAGGCGTGACCGAAGCACTCAAAGCTGCCGATCAAATGGAATGGGTACGCCGCATGAACAGCATCCGCAGCCGCGCGGAGGAAATCGTTTTGACCGAGCTTGTATATGAATGACAAATGCCCGTTATCGGTTGCGTGGCCGATAACGGGCATTTTTACACTTTAGTTCTTTTGTTCCGTGCTGGCTACCAGACGGTCAAAGTCGCTCTGATACAGATGATCCTGAATGACGCGGTACTGCTCAAACTCGCTTTCGGCAAAGGCTTTTGCAATGGCAGCGGTGACTTTTCCCTTATTTTGCAGAATCTCTGCATCATTGAATTGCAGAAAAGCGTCCAGCTTGGAGGCCCAATCTGCCATGGTCATGGGAATATGCCGTCTGGCCTGCCGGGTAGCATAGTCCAGATACATGGTGACGATTTCGTTCAGTTCCTGCATTTCATCCATGGATAAGTAATTTTTTGCAACGGACACATCTGCCTTGACAATCTTGCCGTCAGGAGCATTCTTCCATGAGGTCAGCCCCATGTGTTCCTTGGTGTGATCGGCTCGTGCCATAATGACCTCTGCCGCTGTGCCGCCATGGACGGCATAGTGCATCTTATTCTGAACTGTGGCAAAGAAATCCTTTGTGGTCTGGCTATCGAGAGAGTAGTCCACAGCAGTGGCGTAAATATCCGTAATTTTCTGATAGAAGCGCCGTTCGCTGGCCCGAATCTCCTGAATCTCGGAAATCAGGTGATCGAAGTAGTCCTCATCAAAAATCTGCCCATTGATGAGCCTGCTCTTGTCCAGCACATACCCCTGCTTGGTGAAGGTGTCCAGCACCTTGGTTGCCCACTGGCGGAACTGCGTGGCTCTGCCGGAATTGATCCGATAGCCTACGGCTATGATGGCGGACAGAGAGTAGAACTTATAGTGATAGGTTTTTCCGTTATCCGCAACTTGTGCAAAATTTGCACAAGTTGCATCTTCGGACAATTCACCGCTTTCATATACATTTTTCAGATGCTTTGTCACAACGCTCCGGTCTACATCAAAAAGCCGTGCAATGGCCTTTTGGGTCAGCCAAACGTCGTGATCCTGTACCCGTACCTCAATGCCATCCTCATGGGCATCTTTCGTGAACACAAGGAAATCCACTGTGCTGTTGCGGATTTGCAGTTTATCCTTCTTGGCGTCTGCCATGTCGTTTCACCTCAATCTTCTTCGCTGGTTTTCTTCCCACGGCTCTTATAGACATTATACTGATTCTTGCAGCGGGGACTGCAAAAAGCGGAATTGGAGCGGCTGCTCAGGAACACCTTCTGGCAGTGCTTGCACAGCCGCAGGGGCTTCTCTCCGTCCACCAGCAGGAAGCTGAACATCATCTGGATGCCCAGCAGCAGCGAATGGAAGTCCCAATAGATGGTCGGTTTGTCCAGCAGCTCAATATGATAGCTGGGCGCAATGCCGCCGAAAGCAGCCATGCCTTTGCGATACAGATTCCGGGTATCCTCATCGATCAGGTCATAATCGTTGTAGTACAGAATAGATGTGGTCAGCGTAAAGGCCCAGTCCTTGAACTGCTGCGCCACCCAGTCATAGGCTTCAGCATACTCTCGCTGGAAGCTCATGGTTTTCGCCATGGGTTCACTCGCAAAGGTCATGGTCAGCGCCACCATCATGTTGTCGCCGGACACGCTCCATCTGGACTCAATGCCCTTCTTGACCAGATCCAGCTGGTCAAAGGGATAGAATAGCGCCAGATAGTCCTCGGTTTCCATGGATTCTGCCTTGATGAAGTGGTTTTTCGGCAGATAGACCGCCTCATAATCCATGAAGGACGGCGTGGTGGGCAGCGCTGTCATCAGGCCCAGCAGACCGTAATGGGTTACAAATTCCAGAATGGCCTTCTGCACCTCGTCCTCCGGGCTGCGGTTCATCATCAGCATTCCCACATTCAGCGCATCCAGCACGATTCCCGGCGCTTCCTTCAAGGGATTATATATGTCGGGCTTGGCATTCTTCCCCGGCGTGATATACCGCTTGCCGTCTGCGGCTGTTTTCAGTTCATAGCGGTCATACCGTACCCAATGGGAACGGGACTGCTCAAAGAGATTCTTCATGGCGCTGTTCCTCTCAACTCGTAATCCAACTATATATTAACCGTATTACTATTGTATCAACCGTCCTTGTCATCGTCAAGGGCGGCTTTCTTTTTTCTCGGTTTGGTTTTGTTTTCCCGGCGGATCACGGCATCTTTGCCCATGGTTTGCAGCAGTGCTTCATATTCCTCTACGAACTCGCGCTCCCGCAGAGTAATGCTGTAGTCCCTTTCCAGCTTTTCACTCAGATGCTCATACATCCGCCTTTGCAGCTTTTTCTGAATGGTCATACGCAACTTTCGGATATTCCGGTCGGACTGCCCACGGATGGCAGCAAGCCTTGTGGTGCTGTATTGCTTGACGAACAGGTAATACAGTACCTCCTTCTGTTCATCACTGAGGGTGAAGAAGAGCTTGGAGAGAAAACGGTTTGCTGTCAGCTCATGCAGCTCGTAGGGACAGGAGAAGATGATGTCGAGAAAATTTCCCTGACAGAGCTGGCGGAACCTTGGCAGATTCATCCAGAGGGGAGCAATTCTCGGCTCTGGCACGGCCTGAAACTCCAACGGCACATCCCCGCGCAGGTTTTCGTGGTCACGCTCCCGGCGTTCCCGATTTCTGTCCAGCTTGTTCCACTCGTCTACCACAGTCAAAAAATCCGATTCCGTCCGGGCTGCTTCCTCCAGCCGCCGCACAGCCTCTGCGCGAATTTCCCGCTTGAGCCGTTTTTCGCTGGTGGGCGCGGCTTCCTCTTCCTCGTCCTCCAGCTCGGCGGCATAGTTTCTGGGATGCTCGTCCTGCTCCAGCTCGCTTTCCAGCTCCAGCGTGCGTTCCTCTGCAAGCGCTTCCTCCAGCGATTCGTTCTCCGGCGCACCGTCCGACGCATCCTCCCAATCGGCAAAGCTATCCTCATCCATTTCAAGGTCGGCTTCCTCTATTTGCTCCTCGGTATCTTCTTCCTCATCGGAAAAATCATCATCCCACAGCAGTTCATCCTCCCATGGTTCCACGACAGCTTCACCTCCTCGAAAAAATATTTTTCTTTTTCTCAAAAAACAGTTCCGATTTACACCCCGTTTTTCTCCTATTAGTGAAAGGGTAATCTAAACGCAAGTTACTAAGGTTACTATCTTAAACACAGAGGGTAGAAAGGAGAAAAAGAACATGGAAAACCAGCATAAAGACATGATTGGCTTACAGCCAACGGAACCGGACTTATTATACCAAAAACCAACAAATTACGCAAGGAGGAAGCCTATGGAGCAAACGAAACAGGAACAGTTCATCATTCGGCGCATCGGCGGCACCACCTATAAGGTAAGGGTCGCATTCAGCGAAACAGCGGTGGAGACCATGGAGGAAAAGATTCTGCGGATGATCCGCAATGAAGGGGTTACAAATGACGGCACTTGTGCTATAATGGAAGCACCACAAATGAGCCGTCAGTCTGAAAGGAGCGCCGAATGCGCATGAAACAGACTGAGGAAAAGATCACCGCTCTGTATGAGCGGCTAAGCCGTGACGATGACAATGCCGGTGATAGCAACTCCATCGTGAATCAGAAAAAATACCTCGAAAGCTATGCCCAGCAGAGAGGCTACACCAACTGCCGCCACTATACTGATGATGGATGGAGCGGCGGCAATTTCGAGCGTCCGGCATGGAAACAGCTGGTGGCGGACATTGAAGCAGGCAAGGTGGCCCATGTCATTGTCAAGGATATGAGCCGGGCGGGGCGTGACTATCTGCAAACCGGCTTTTACACAGAGGTATTCTTCCGGCAGCATGGCGTCCACTTTGTTGCCATTGCCAACGGCGTGGACAGTGATGACCAGAACAGCAACGAGTTTGCGCCCTTCCTCAACATCATGAACGAGTGGTATCTGCGCGACCTGAGCCGCAAGCAGAAAACCGCCATTCGGGTCAAGGGGGAATCCGGCAAGCCAACCACCAACTGTGCCATCTACGGCTATAAGAAAGACCCGGAGAACAAATACCACTGGCTGATCGACGAGGAAGCGGCTGCCGTGGTGCGGCGTATCTTCCAGCTGACCATTGAGGGCAAAGGCCCCTACGACATCGCCCGCATCCTGTTTGATGACAAGATCAACACGCCTGCGGTCTACTTCGGCAAACAGAATAAGGGCATCTGGAAAAGCAAGGAGGAGTTCCCCAACCCCTATAACTGGAGCGGCTACATCGTTGGGCAGATTCTCTCCAAGCCGGAGTATATGGGGCATACGGTGAATTTCCGTTCCCACAAGCAGTCCTATAAGGATAAAAACGCCGTGATGAATCCCAAGGAAGATTGGCTGATCTTCGAGAACACCCATGAAGCCATCGTGGATGCAGAAACATGGGAGCTGGCACAGAAGCTGCGGAAAACACCACGGCGGCATGATACGCTGGGCGAGGCCAATCCGCTGACGGGGCTTGTATTCTGCGCGGACTGCGGTGCAAAGATGATGAACCATCGCTCAAGAGGCGGCACGGAGAATAATCCTTATCCGTCGGACTTTTACGATTGTTCCACCTATACGCTGGCACATCAGAAGCGCACCCATGCTTGCAGCGGACACTATATCCGCAGCAAGGTGCTGCGGGAGCTGATTCTGGAAACCATCCGGGCAGCCAGCACCTTTGCCATCTCCGACCGGGACGCCTTTCTGGAGAAGGTGCGCTCTGCCTCCCAACTGCGGCAGGCAGAAGCGGCCAAGGAAACCAAGCGGAGGCTGAACAAGGAGAAAAAGCGGATTTCCGAACTGGATACCATCATCAAGAAGCTCTATGAATCCTTTGCCGTCGGGCGCATTACCGGTGAACGCTTTGACAGTCTGCTGGCAGATTACGAAAATGAGCAGAAAGCGCTGACAGCGTCCGTCTCCGAAATGGAAACGCAGATGTCCGCCTTTGCGGAGGACACCGACCGGGCCAAGCAGTTTCTGGAGCTGGCAAAGAAGTACACGGATTTTTCCGAGCTGACCACGCCCATGATCAACGAGTTCGTGGAGAAAATCATCGTACACGCTCCAGAAAAGATCGACGGTGACCGGGTGCAGGAAGTGGATATCCACCTTCGCTTTATCGGGCAGTTTGAGCTTCCCGCACCGGAGCTGACCGAGGAAGAAATCAAGCGGCAGGAGCAGCTCAAACGGCACCGCATCAAGAGCCGGGAGCGGTATCAGAAAATCAAGGCCGGTGAACACGCTGTCGGACAGCCCTTCATGCTGACCTGCAAATGCTGCGGACAGGAATTCGCCTCCAAGCGGACAAACACCCTGTTCTGCGGTCCCAACTGCCGCTCCAAATTTTACCGGCAGGAGGCGGCGGAGAGCCGCAGCCGGGAGTGTACCTGCGAAAACTGCGGCAAGGTGTTTACCACAACGAGGTCAGATGTCAAATACTGCGGTGACGATTGCCGTTATCAGGCACAGATCAAGCGACAGGGCGTGCGGAAGAAAGCCTTGCGAGGGGCGAAGATCGAACCGGCAGTGCCGGAGAAAGAAACAAAAACAGCATAAGATAAGACGCAAATGGCGGCTTGCCCCTTAATGGGCAGGCCGCCGTTTTTTGCGCAGAAATGGAGGAACAATGAATCTTTTCGAAATTGTAAAATACGGCGTAGGCTGCCGGGAGGCGGCGGAGCGGTACGGCGTGGAGGTCAACCATTACGGCATGGCCCTTTGCCCGTTCCACAATGACCGGCATCCCAGCCTGTATGTGGCAGATGACCACTACCATTGCTTCGCTTGCGGGGAACACGGCGATGTGATCGACTTTGCCGCAAAGCTGTTCGGTTTGCCGCTCTATGAGGCGGCACAGAAGCTGGCAGCGGACTTTCACCTTACCCCGGACAAGCCGCCCAGCGCAGCGGCGCTCCACGCAAAACGCATTCAGACGGAAGCACAGCAGCTCAGGGAAAACGAGCGGCTGTGCTTTTCTGTTTTATCCGATTACGCCCATGTGCTGCGGGACTGGAAGGTGCAGTATGCGCCGCAGTCACCTGACGAGCCTGTTCACGCACGGTTCGTGGAAGCCTGCCGTAACCTCGACCGGACAGAATACTACTTAGATATTCTGTGCGCCGGGGATTCCCACGAACGTGCCGAAGTAATTCAGCAGCAGATGGCGGACGAAAAGCTGGACGGGCTGCGACGGAGGTTAGAGAAAATTCACAAGGAGGAATTGGAAGATGGATATGACACCGCAGACGTGGCCTGAGTGGTACGACGGCAGGCACATCAACGAGGTGCTGTTCTGCCAGCAGTTTTTGGAGAAACACCCCATGAAATGTGTGCGTGGGCGGCTTTTCACCGTGGACGGACTGATCGAGGATGAGGGGCAGATCGGCAATCTCATTCTGGAGGAAATCTCCGGTGTGCTGACCGCCAATCTCTCCAAGACGGTTGCGAATCTGCTGGCCAGCATCAAACTGCAAGCCTATTCGCCGCCGCTGCCCATTGAGACGGACCGCATCCACGTTGCCAACGGGACGTATTTTATGAACGGTAGCTTTACCGCCGATAAGAGCTACTGCAACAACCGGCTGACGGTCGCCTACAACCCTGACGCACCCACTCCGAAAAAGTGGCTGCAATTCCTATCAGAGCTGCTGCAACCGGAGGACATTCCAACCTTGCAGGAATTTCTCGGTTACTGCCTGCTGCCTACCACCAAGGGGCAAAAAATGCTCATGCTCATCGGCAAGGGCGGCGAGGGCAAAAGCCGCATCGGTCTGGTCATACGCTCCCTGCTGGGCGACAGCATGAACACCACCAGCATCCAGAAGGTGGAGAGCAACCGGTTCAGCCGTGCAGACTTGGAAAACAAGCTCCTGATGGTGGATGACGATATGGATATGAGCGCCCTGCCCAAGACCAATTATATCAAATCCATCGTGACCTCTGAGTGCAAGATGGACATGGAGCGCAAAGGCGTCCAGAGCTATCAGAGCCAGCTCTATGTTCGCTTCCTCTGTTTCGGCAACGGTGCGCTGACTGCCCTGCACGACAAATCCGACGGCTTCTTTCGCCGCCAGATCGTTCTGACCACCAAAGACCGGCCCGCAGGCAGAGCAGACGATCCGTTTCTGGTGGACAAGCTGCTGCGGGAAAAGGAGGGTATCTTCCTCTGGTGTCTGGCGGGGCTGCACCGGCTGATCGGGAACAATTATCAGTTCAGCATTTCAGGCAAAGCCAGAGAGAACATGGAAACAGTCAAGCGCAGCAGCAACAATGTGATCGAGTTTCTGCAATCCGAGGGCTATATCCGCTTTCGGGCAGACAGCGAAGCCAGCTCCAAGGCGATCTATGAAGCCTATACAAGATGGTGCGACGACAACGCGCAGAAGCCCATGTCTGCCAACCGCGTCAGCTCCGAGCTTGCACAAAATGAGCGGCTTTACAATGTAGAGGCCACCAACAATGTCCACGTCGGCGGTAAGCGGGTGCGGGGCTTTGTGGGCATTGAGGTGGTCAATCTGCCGCCGTATTGAAAACGAGAAACGGACTTCAAAACAGCCGTACACGCCGTACACTCTGTACGGCTGTTTTTGATTCCATCCTAAAAAACCGCTTTTGCTTGTGCGCACCGTGAAGCATTTCACGGCAGCGTGTAAAATCTGCCGCTGAATCGGCGCCTGGTACGCAAAACAGGCGTACAGAAGTGTACACAAAGAGACTTTGCCGTACCGAGCCGTACACTGGCGGCTCAATTTAGCGGCTTCAAAATCAGTGCTTGTGAAATCCGTGAAGATTTTTGCCGCAGATTGAACGCACTGCACCATCCGGTGATTTACCGGAGCGTGAAGCCGATGCACCTGACGGCGGCATATTCTGCCATTCCGTATGCTCTCACGCAGAACAGTGAAGCCGGTAGGGTGCTGTTACGAATAGGTTATCACGGACGGAAATCTGAGCAGATTTGTTGCACGGCAGATTTTTCACCGCAAAGCGCACACAGTTCACTTACTCAAAAACCAATATCACGAAAATATGGAGGTAAAAAGTTGATGAAATCCAATCTGAGAAATGAAATCAAGTCGTACATTGTCCGTCAGGGAATGACCATGCAGGAAGTGGTCGATCTGCTGCATGACGAGCATGGTTGGAGCGACAGCGTATCCAACCTGTCCAACAAGCTCCAGCGGGAATCCTTGCGCTACACGGAGGCCGTCCAGCTTGCGGATGCGCTGGGGTATGAGATTGTCTGGCGAAAGCGAAAGTGAGGAGGGATTTTTATGACAGAGGCAGAAAAGAAGTTGTTGCAAGCGCAGCATCGTTTAGAGGAAGTGCAGGCACGGAATCGGGTCAAGGAACGAAAGGCCCGTACCCGCAGGCTCATTCAGGAGGGGGCGATTTTGGAGAAAATGCTGCCGGAGGTTCAGTCTGTTGAGTTGTCTGAACTGGAGGGGTATCTTTCACGACAGCTGGAAAAACAAGACTGAGATACGAATGGGAGGTCTCCGGGGAACCGGGGGCTTCCTCTTTTTTCTCCCGTAAGGGCGCACTTACTCACCACCCTAAAGGGCAGTGGTATTTCCTGCGGAAATCGTGCGCTCTGCGAGGCGGATGCGGCTGCTGCGGCAGCCTCCAGACAATGCCACAGCACTTGCAGGGTGCTGCTGTCATCGTCTGCGCAGGTCGCAGTTGTTTCTGCTTTGGAAACAGCTTGCACCCTGCCCGCACAAACCTGCCACCGGCAGCTTTGTTTGCGGCTATGCCCGAAGCTCATCTTCGGGGCATTTTCTCTTTTGCGAAAGAGAAACAGAAAAAGGAAGAACGAGGTGAAGAAGATATGGCGATTTATCATTTGGAAGCGAAGGTGGTCAGCCGGGGCGCAGGCCGCTCCGCAGTAGCTGCTTCTGCCTATTTGAGCTGCTCCCGCCTGTATAACGATTACGACGGGATTCAGCACGACTACACGAAAAAACAAGGGCTTGTCTGGCAGCAGATGTTTCTGCCGGAATATGCCCCACAGGAATGGCAAGACAGAGAAAAACTGTGGAACGCCGTGGAGGAAGTAGAGACAGCAAAAGACAGCAGGCTTGCCCGTGAGTTTGTTGTGGCTCTGCCCATAGAGCTAAACCGGGAACAGCAGATCGAGCTGCTGCAAGACTTTATCCGGGAGCAATTTGTGTCCGATGGAATGTGCGCCGACGCTGCCATCCACGACACCGACGGTCACAATCCCCACGCCCACATTCTCCTGACGGTGCGCCCGCTGGATGAGCAGGGACGCTGGCAGTACAAGACCGAAAAAGAATATCTCTGTATGAGAAACGGTGAAGAACGAGGCTTCACCGCCGCCGAGTTCCGGGCGGCGCAGAACGAGGGCTGGGAGAAGCAATATCCCTACAAGGTCGGCAAAAAGAAGGTCTATATGACACCGTCTGCTGCCGAGGCGCAGGGACTCATCCGGGCTGACAAGCATCCGAAGAGCACCCGCTACGGCAGACAGAACCCCATCTCCGAACGTTGGAATAGTGAGGAGCAACTTGTGACATGGCGGGCTGCATGGGCGGATGTGACCAATCTCTATCTGGAGCGCGCCGGACGGGCGGAGCGAATCGACCACCGCAGCAACGCAGCCAGAGGTCTGGATGAGCAGCCTACCATCCATGAGGGAGTGACCGCACGGGCGCTGGAGCGGAAAGGGATCATTGCTGACCGCTGCGAGATCAACCGGCAGATCAAGGCGGACAATGCCTTGCTGCGGGAGCTGAAAGCTGCGGTCAGGAAGCTGGCACAGGCGGTAAAGAACACCCTCCCGGTTATTGCCGAGGCGATGGAAAAGCTGCGGGCAAATATGATTGTTTTCCGCTATCAGCTGCGGCATATCGGCCGGGGCAGGCAGCGCATGAAAGATTATATCCACGCGGTTCAGCCGAATCTGGTGCGCTATACCGAGCTGGTTCAGGAGATTCGGGGCAAGGGCAAGGAACGCAAGTCTTTGCTTGCCCAAAAGAAGGAGACACCCCTCTATCTCATCCCGAAGCAGTGTGAACTGTCCCGCCATATTGCGGAGCTGACCGAGGAATTGGAAGAGCTGAAATCCGAGAAGGATATGCTGCTGCACTCGCTGGAATGCAGTGACGATGCCGGTATCGCTGCTGTGAAAAAGGACATTTCCACGATGGAAGCCGCACTAAAAAAGCTGTCGCAACAGGAAGAAAAGTACACGGCTGAGCTGAACGACGCTTTGCAGCAGTATGCTGATTTGAAGACGCAATCGGCAGAATTCGACCCAGACGAATTGCAGGACGCAAGGCTCGACCTGCGTCCTGCAATGGAGCGCTCTGTGGTTGACCGTGTGCAGTCTGCTTACGGAGATAAGTACGATTACTTGATGATGTACGACAGCAAGCGGGATGTTGCTGATATACTTCATGAGGAAACGGAAGCTCGCTCCATCCGTGAACATCTGCGTCAGAAACAGCAGGCACAGCAGAAGCAAAACAAGAAGAACAGCAGAGACACTTGGGAACGATAATATATATATGCTACCACATTCTTGCGCTTACCTCTATCCCAACTATTGACATAGAGCCGCACAAATTTAAAGGAGCACGGTCGTGGCTGACCGTGCTCCTTTAGCATCGCTTGCGATGCATAGTCACAGATGGAATCTGTGTCAAAGGGGTTCGAGGATTTTATCCCAGACAGGCGATTTATAAGCCCCTGCTGCGGCAGGGGCTTATAAATTTTGCATGAGTGGGTACCGCCATGCATTGCTCGTTAAGATCGTGCCCAACTTTTTTACTTACGCCGCATCGAATATTTGCGAGATAACAGCCCCTGTATATGCGCCTGCTGCACTGGCAATTAAGTTCACAAGTTCAGATTTTGCTTTTTGCTCACTTAACTTCAACAATTCATCACCACGAGGAGAACAGTCGTATGCGTTAGCACCATGTGGCGAGCCACATTTCGTCATTTCATAGGCTCACTAAAGAAGAGAAACCATTATCTCAGCTTATCGTTTCGATTTCTCCAAGCAAATCATTTTTTCCTGAGTTGCTAATTTTATCTGCAAAATTGACTTATTTATGAGGACTATCATAATCTGCACGCGCTGGAACACAAGAGCAACTTTTTGAAATAACGTACCTTTGAGGAGTCTGGACTGGCTCCTCTTTTTTGTTGCACAAATTGTGCAGGCGGTGCTTGCACAATTATCAACCTAACATCTGCATTCCATACAATCTCGATATTGTCCTCCTGTTGTTCTGCGTTATGCTTTCTCCGTGCATTTTCGTATTATTTATTCTGCCATCTGACTTCGCCCTTGGACAGAAGCGGATAACAGATCAGCTGATCTGAATCCAGATTTTCCGCATGCATGTCAACCGCTGTGATCTGATGATTATCATAAGTCGTATAATAATAAATACCTTTTGCTGTATTACAACAGGACGTGTATATCGTGATCTCATATTTGCCTTCTGTCACCTCACAGCATCCACGCTGCTGATCTACGGATCCTAAGATATGGAAGAACTGGCTTACACTCTCATCCTCTTCTTCACCGGAGATCGAATTTAATTTTGTAAAGGCAACTTTCACAAATCTTGACTGGCTGGAAAGATCTCCAGGTATTCCCATTCCACCCATTCCTCTGCTATATGCATCAAGCTGTAATACTCCTGCAAAAGTACTCTCCGGCTGTTTTCTGGATACTCCGGCATAATTATTCAGTGCAAACATCTGACTCGGGAATGGTGGATTATTGGTAAGCACTCCTACCGGATTATCATATACATGCAGCCCATCTTTCATAGACTCAACAACGATACAGGAGTCTTTGTCTGCAATGATCCAGTGAAGCTGTGCTGTCGGCAGCTGTTCACTGAATGCTGTGCCTGTCAGTCTCATTGCTGCCAGCTTCTCTCTCGCCTCTGCTACAGTAGCACACTGTGTAAGGATCCATGGGATGAACTCGAACTGTGCCACCTGGCTGACTTCTGTTTCATCTTCCGGCAAAGCTTCTTCATATGCCGCATTGCCGACAAAATTAAGACCTGCCATTCCAAGGCCTTTTTCATTAACAGCATCATAATAAAGCGGATAACCTCCTGCAACAAATGCCATTCCGATCAAAGCATAATGGCTTTTTATCTTCCCGGCAAACCGGAAATCAAATTCGTAATTTCTTGGCGTTATCGTGATCTGTTCCCCATAGGAAAATTCATAATCAAGCGTTCTGCCCATATAAAAATCTTTTGTTTTGTAAGTTGCTGCTGTACACATATCGAACACCTCTTCTTTCTGCTATAATAGTCCTGCAAACAATCTCATAAACAACTGTCCGAGCCATAAATATGCACTCCGTCCTGTGCGGTACTTTTCGGTCACTTCCCTGCATTCATTCGAGGATTTTTCTTTACACAATAACTCCATATAATTACCGGAATCAGACAAAGCCGAAAAAAGAAAGAAGATTAGGAACCGTAATAATTCTATTCAAATTTTCTTTCTGATTCACTTCACTCTGCATGTACGGTCACCTCACTTTCCTTTTTTTTAGGCATAAACCAATAAAATATAACACAAAATGCTAAAGCAAACACAACACCAAAAACATTTTGACTCACTCTAAGACTAACCGCTCCTTGTAGTCCATATGTCTCTGCAGCAATGGCTAAAGCACCAAATGTGTTAAATACTGCCTGCCAGCCATATTGTGCTGAAAATCCTACACCGATTCCACCAAGAATTCCTATATATGCATAGATTGACGAAGGAAGCAGAAAATATAATACTGTAAAACATATAACACCTGCAATATTTCCGACAATCCTTTTACGGACTCTGTAGTGCATATCTTCCATAGACGGCAAAATCACGGACATGGCCGCAATACCAGCCCACATTGCACGTGGCATATTACAAAGTTCTGCAATGCAAAGGACAATCGGTACGCATAAAATCTGACATATCTGCCATTTTGTTCTGGAAGAAGTGATATCAAATTCTTGTATCAGATCTTTCAGATTTCTTTTATAAGTTCTGTTTTTATGATTTCGATAAAATACGAAGCAGGTAAGTGCTGCACCTAAAGCCATTCCGACTAATCGCATCTGATAGCTTTTTCCCGTAACATCATAACCATATAGCAGCAGATACCCAAGAACCAATGTAGATTGATTAAACATGGATGGATTATGGCATCCGAACAGAATCAACACAGCCAGTGCCGCAATATTTAACAGCATTCCCAATACCGGTGAAAACTGATTTGCTAAATGCGGACATACAGTCATAATTACAAAGAACAAAGCCAAAAGCATCGTAGATTGTCCGGTGTGGATCCCCAGATCCGCATTCCTAAACACCATGAGACATAATAAGACTACTACACCTACAATGCTGTTCTCATTTCCAAATAGGATGCTGAAAATACTAACAAAGAAAAAACAAAATGCCATTGTAGCAGCTATCTTCACCAGATATACCCACATATGATATAGTTTTTCTTTTAGTGTTTCACTCTTTTTCAACAGGTTTTTAGAACCTGCCTGATTTAACTGCAACTCCTGATAAAATGTCATATAAATACTCCCATCTTCTAATTTATCTTAAAACTAGATAATCTCATCTTTCTGCTTTGGCAGCTCTATAACAAATCTGCATCCACCATATTCACGGTTTTCTGCTTTGATTGTTCCTCCGGCACTATCTACAATCCGTTTTACAAGTGCAAGACCTAGGCCATTTCCTTCTGCTTTATGAGATCCATCTACCTGATAGAACTTGTCAAATATTCTGGATTTTACATCATCCTCTATTCCTGGTCCTTCATCTTCCAGAATGAACTTAACAGAATCCTGTTCTTGTTTCAGAAACATCGTAATTGTCCCCTTTGAAGGGCTGAACTTAATCGCATTATCTAAAAGATTTATCCAGATATGCATAAAAAGTCCTTCATTCGCAGTATATTTAACTTCCTCCAATTCTACCTGAAAACCAATTTCTTTTTCTGTCCATTTTGTTTCCAATGAAAGAACTGCCTGGCGGATCTGTTCATCCAGACGATTATCGTCAATAAACGCACAAACTATTCGAACGCCTGCTACATCATTGAGATATGTCTGTATTCTCGTCTGAGTTGCTTTGTACATTGGACAGCTCCGGTTTGCGGGTATGCAGCCGCCGTTCGATTGATTCGTGTAGAAGCTGAGATACAAGAGCCATTAACGGAATAAAGAAAATCATGCCAAGGACACCGAACAGTTTACCGCCCAGCAAAACCGCCAACAACGTCCAGAACGGGGATAGCCCTACACTGTTTCCCACGACGTGCGGATAGATGAACTGATTTTCAACAAACTGAGTTGCCTGATAGACGATCAAGCATAGGAGCGCCTTGTTCGGAGCCGCCAATAAAGTAAATAAAATGCCGAAAGCGCAGGAGAGAAATCCTCCAATATAAGGAACGAATGCAAAGGCGGCAGTTAAAACGGCTGTTAGCCCCGCATATGGAATCCCTGCAACAGAAAACGAAAGAAAGATCAATGTTCCAAGAATCATAACCTCGACACACTGACCAGAAAGAAACTTCGCATAGGTGTCATGTGCAAGTTTCGAAATATGGCAAATTCTATCTGCAACGGATTCCTTACAGTAGGCATACAGTGCCCGTTTGCTTTGACTGCTCAATTCACGCCATCCAATTAGCACATAGAATGTGATCACAAGTGAAATTGCAACATCAGCAATCGCAGATACCGTAGAGCCAGCAACATTGGCAACTGAGGAAATCACTGTGTTCATTTCGCTCGAAATGCTTTGCAGAATAGATTTCCAATCGAGCGCAGCAAAATGTGCCGACAGTTTCTCTGTGTCAATGCCGTATCTTTGCAATAAGCCGACCCAGTCAGGCCATTTTTCTTGAACAAGAGCAGCAATGCTTTTTACAGATGCAGTGAGCTGTGGAATCGCAATTACACACAGAAGAGCAATAATCGCAATAACACATATCAGCGTCAGTAACAGGCTTATCATGTCTATTTGCCGATCTGTAGCTTTAGTCAGCTTTCGTCGAAGCCTCTTTGCCAGTCCGCGCACGGGTACACTCAGAACAAAGGCCAGCAAAAGGCCTGATAAAATCGGAGCGAGCAAGCCAATACACGATTTTAGAAAGTTGGCAACATAGTTTAGATTGTTGAATGCCGCAAATAAGATCACCCCAAACGTGATTAGTAGAAGCGGCTTTTTGTAGGATTTATCCATGATTACATCCTCGTAAGAAATCGGTTTGTTTTATTATTGGGGAGTATCTTATAGGCAATCCACCAACCAAAGAAACAGACTGGCAATGCAGCGAGAACATCCATGATAGAATGCTGTTTCATAAAAACGGTGGAGAGACTGATACACACGGCGATTGATGTAGCAGCGATTTTCCATCCGACGCTTTGGAGCGACTTGCAATCCCATAACCCAAACATCGCGGCAACAGAGCCTATTACATGAAGTGAGGGGCAAACATTTGTATTGGTATCGAAACTATAGAATAATTCAATAAAGCGTGTAAGTAGATTATTGCGTACAAATGCTTCTGGCCGCAAATTTTGGCAGGTTGGAAAGAACAGGTAAATCAAAACCGTGATCGTATAGGTGACTATCACAAAATACATCATACGCCGAAATGCAGGTACATCGACGAAAAAAGTATAAACCAACGTACCGATTAGAAAGACAAACCAAAATAGATACGGAATCAACGCCCATTCACAAAATGGTATTATATCATCGAGTCCACAATAGACGGGATAGTAATTTCGTTGCGGTTGCAACCGCTCAAGAAACAAAAACAGCAAGCCGAAAATTGGCCAGTAAAGCAATAGCCTGACGTGAGAAAATTCAGGTGTATTAAGTTTATGGATGCGGAACTCACGGTAATTAACTTCCGGCTTTATATGATTACTTTGCATGACTGTATATCCATTCATAGATTTTATCGGCTGCCGTACATTCCGTCTGCGACCGCATTGCCGCGCGCATTTTAGAAAGAAGCACTGGGGCATTTAGCGTTTTTATTGTGGTGTCTGCGATTGCTTTTGGCGTATTGGCTGTGACGGCCATTCCATTACGCAGAAAAAAATTCAGATTATGTGTCTCGCAGCCAGCCACTGCATCGATAAGCACCATTGGTAACTCTGCCGCCATTGCCTCAGATGTACTTAGACCTCCGGGCTTTGTCAGGAATAGGTCTGAGGCTTGCATGAGCTGCGGCACATTATTGACGGTTCCCAGAACATGAACTTGAGAATACTTTTCTGTCCTTTTTTGGAGTTTTCTGCGTAAATCATCATTTGTGCCGCATACAACACTAAGTTCTTGTTCTGTTGTGAGGTAAGGGCAGAGATACGATATAATCTCCTCCATTGGACCGCAGCCCATGCTACCGCACATCATTAAAATATGTTGATGAGCAGGAGAGATTCCGGCGTTGGCTTTTCCTGCTTCTTGTGACACACGCTGGTAGAATTGCTGCCGCACAGGGATTCCACTGGCGATCAGCTTTTGAGGTTGAAGTCCACATTGTTCAAACTCACCTAACAGCGAAGTGGACGGAATGAAATACCAGTCCAGCGCAGAATCCGCTGTGCAGGGAGCGCAGGTATAGTCTGTAGAAATGTGGCTCGTTACAAGCTGTAAGCATGGGTGCTGTCGGCGCATTTCTGTCAACGCCAAGGCTGGGAATACATGAGTACAGATAATATTATCGTAGCCTGCAGAGCGGATGTATTGATACATCCGCTCTGCGCCGGAGGAAAGTAGCTTATAGATCGGCGTTCCCTCACAAAAAATATCTTCGTGAGATTCCGCACGCTGATACCCAGCATCAAAAAGCCTTGGAGCATGGCGGTAAATTCGGGTATGCCAATTAGAAATAAACGTGGATGCTTTTTCTGAAATAAACTGCAAAGAATCTGTAATATTGCAGATTTCTCCGCGAGAGTGGTAGGCTTCCTGAACTGCTTGCGCACAGGAGTTATGCCCTGCGCCAGTGTTGCAGCTTAGAATTAGTGTTTGCATTTGAATCTCCTATTTTTTCCTTTGCTGCATAGCAAACAGCTTTTGCAGGCGTGGGCGATTATAGCGCTGGACAACAATAAACGGCAAATTACCCAGCACAATGTAGATAATCGTTATACATACCCCGCCAACACCGGACCATATTTTCAGCAGTCCAAGACCGGCGATAGACAACAGAATATGTGTCCACTCTGCCACGCAAGTTTCTTCTATCATGCGCGGCAAGTTCTCATAGTTTTCCTTTGTCAGTTTCTTTTCCGGCATGATTTTAACGAATATGCGGCTCATATCGGGGATCTTTGCCTGCCATTTCCGAACATGAAGCCGCTTCCATAGTTTTTGCTCTGCCGGGTGGCAGACCCAAGGAAAACGATCGGCGTGAAACCAATGCTTCGGGATCAAGCGCCCCACTACAAAGGAGAGAACCCCTAACGCCGCGATATATAGCAGACACATAAGAAAATGCTTCATAAAAACCTCAACATAGCGGTGCGAAAATACGAAGGACACCATCTACGACCCAGCGGCGCGAATAATGTTTCATATCATAGGGCTTTACCTCTTTACATTTTGCCTGTGTAGCGATGAAATCGTCCTTTATTGCTGCAATAATACTGGAACGATAAAAGAACGAATTGTTTTCAAAGTGGAGAAAGAGACTGCGGTAGTCCAGATTGACAGTTCCTATCGTCGCAACTTTGTCGTCTGATACAAAGCTCTTTGCATGAACGAAGCCGGGAGTATACTCATAAATCTTGATGCCGCCAGTCAGCAACACCTGATAAAAGCTCCGAGACATACGGAAAATCAGCTTCTTATCAGGGATGCCGGGCATAATGATCCGCACGTCTACACCACGTTGAGCAGCGGAAATCATTGCATCCATCAAGTCATCGCCAAGCATAAGATACGGTGTAAAAAACCATGCGTAATCCGTGCTTTGAGAAAGCAAGTCAATAAAGAGCTGATTACTGGTAGCTTCATGGTTAAGGGGCGAATCGTAGTAACTAAGCACATAACCATCAAATGTGTGCGGCGGCGCAGGATACCTTTTGGGATATGTGGGCATTGCAAGCTGTCCTGCTTCTTTTTCCAGCGAAAATGCGTTCCAAAAGGTCAAGAACATATGGGTAAAATTTTTTACTGGCTCACCAGTAATCCGAAAGCCTGTGTCCTTCCAGTGTCCATAGGGATGTTCCAAATTGATATACCGATCTGATAAGTTGATACCTCCGCTATAAGCAACTTCGTTGTCAATAATCAGCATTTTGTGATGATCGCGATAGTTTGCAGTTCCTTTTAAGGCAAGGAAAGGATTAAAAGGAATACATGGAATGCCTTTCTTTTTCAGTTCACGGACATTACTGAAATTGAACGAAGAAATACTGCCAAGATCATCGTATATCACACGTACATCAACGCCCTGCTCCATTTTTACTTCCAGTTCGTTCACGATTGCGTCCCACATATGCCCCGGCTCAATAATGAAGTATTCTACGTAAATCGAGTTTCTTGCATTTTTCAAATCGGCAAGCATATCAGGGAACATATTATCGCCCAACGGATAGTAACGAACCTGCTCAACTGCACACATCGGATATTGCGTTTTTTCTTCCAGCCACCGCACTGTTTGCCCCATGCGTTTTTCGCCGTCAAAGGGCGCTTCTTTTATTGGAAGAGGCTGCGGATTGCAACTCTTTTGAACTTGCTGCAAGCGCCTTTTTAGAGGGCGGGCCGTCCGTTTATTTCCAAAGAGCAGATATAGTAACGCTCCTACCAAAGGTAGTGACAGAATAACCAGCAGCCAAAGCAATTTATAAGCGGTTTCATCTCTCTTTATAATAATAAATACCACCAAGAAAAACGCTGCAACGGAAAGCAGTGACACAATAATCGGTGCGTAAGGGGTCAGCCATTTCATCAACAGCAAAAGCCAGAGCGATTGTAAAGCCACCGCTGGAATAATTGTTAGAATGCGTCGAATGATTTTTCCCATATGTTTACCCCCCTCTATGTTATTTCTCCTCCGAAGATGCTTCCCAATCGCAAACTATTTGTGCCATTTCCTGTGGGGTTTCTTTATAGCCTCGTAATACCCACGCATTCATAAGCCCAAACAATCCATATGTAATAAATTGGATAAAGTAGTGCGTTTTGGCATCGGCATTAGCGACAATGGATGCCGCTTCTTGTAAATAGAAGTTTAGAATCACATATTGGCGATCAGCTGAGTAGAGCAGATCACAAATAGGACGAGTGGAAAGGCAAAATTCAAAAAACAGCCTGATGCCGTCATAACTACCAGTGGCGAAGTTGGTAGCACCGTGTTCGTCGGAAAAGCGCTTCCACAGACATGTGATTTTGAAAGACAGAACTTCATCTTTACTTTTGAAATAACAGAAATAAGTGGAGCGACCTACATCTGCCTTGGCAGTCATCTCCTCAATACTGATTTTTTCAATGGGTTTTTCTTTCATTAGTTCCAGCAACGCTGTACCCATACATTCTTTCAGATAGTCTGTTGTAGCCGTTGTCCTTCGCATAAGAAACGTCTCCTTTAATTGCGTATCATTGAAACAAGGATTGTCATTTGTTCCACTTTCGCTCGGACTATTGACAACGCCTGCTTCTGTGATATTCATAGCATCTATGATACTATCGTTTCATTTATACTATCATTTGCTATTTGCCCTGTCAAGCTAAAATGCGAGTACGACGAGCAGAAAGGAAAACTATGGGTACGATTTTTTCCCGTGTAAAACTCAGCGGAAAGCATGTGGCCGCCCTCTTGGCGCTGATGCTGCTCTCCGCTGTGACAGCCATGCTGCTGCCTACTGCCCTGGCCAGTATGATTGACATCGGAGTGGCCGGAGAAAACCGAAACACCATCCTAATCATTGCGGCGGTGATGGCAACCCTGGCCATTCTGCGGCTCTGTGTTTATTATATCTGAGCTATTCACAGTAAAGTTGGACATTTGTATTCAGCGGGAGAAAATAACCTTGACAAATCTCGTCTCAAAAGTCTATGCTGCTTCAATATGCTTTAGAACAAGGGTGGGAGGTCTACAATATTTACAGTGATGATGATTACACTGGCTCTGACCGACGACGACCAGAGTTCAACAAGTTACTGAATGACGCAAAAGACCATAAATTTGATATTGTCTTATGTAAGACGCAATCCAGATTTACCAGGGAGCTTGAATTGGTAGAAAAGTATATCCACGGTCTATTTCCCATTTGGGGTATTCGCTTTATTAGTATAGTTGATAATGCGGATACCGCAAATAAAGGAAATAAGAAATCAAGACAGATCAACGGATTGGTGAATGAATGGTACTTGGAGGATATGTCGGAGAACATCAAGAGTGTGCTGACAGATCTAAGAAAAAACGGTCGTCACATTGGAGCATTTGCTCTCTTTGGTTATAAAAAAGACCCTAATATAAAAGGACACTTGATTATTGATGAAGAAGCTGCACAGGTTGTCAGAGAAGTTTTTACTCTGTTTTCACAAGGCTATGGAAAAACTGCCATTGCCCGCATGCTGAATGATCGAGGTATTCCCAACCCAACGGAATACAAGCGGCTTCATGGTTTACGCTGTCGAACACCCAAAGGCAAGAACAGTACCTTATGGAAATATTATGCTATTTCCGATATGCTGGTAAATGAAGTTTATATTGGCAATATGGTACAGGGCAAATATGGGAGTGTATCCTACAAGACAAAGCAAAATAAGCCACGTCCGAAAAGTGAGTGGTACATTGTCGAAGGTACGCACGAACCGATCATTGACCGTGAATTGTGGGATAAGGTACAGGTGTTGATAGCTCAAAAGGCAAAGCCATTTACAGCAGGTACGATTGGGTTATTTGCCAAAAAAGCCCGCTGTATGAACTGCGGTTATGTTATGCGTTCTAATAAACAGTCTGATGGCAGACGATATTTAGGGTGTTCTAGCCGACACGTTTCTAAGAATGCTTGTGTTGGTTCTTTCATTTCTGTACCTAAGTTGGAACAGGCGGTGATTACAGAAATCAATAAGCTGTCTGCCGCATATCTGGATAAAGATGAACTGGAACAAAGTGTAATCTTTAACAGTGATGTAAGAGGAAAACAGAAGGCTCTGAAAGAGGAAATAGCCGCGTATCAAAGTAAGATTGGAGAATATACCAAAGGTATTCGTGAGTTGTATTTAGATAAGGTTAAGGGTATCTTGTCAGAGCAGGACTATTTGGACTTATCCAAAGACTTCTCAACTCAAAAGAAAAGGTTAGAAAAACTGGTGATTGATACGCAAAAACAGCTTGACATTATGGAAAGAAAGATACAAGCTGGTGATAACAAACGCCAGTTAATTGAGCAATATACCAATCTTGAACATTTAAACAGGGAAATCGTTGATAAGCTGATTGACTATATAGAAGTTGGAAAAAAAGACCCTGTCACAAAAGAAGTACCTATTGAAATACATTGGAATTTCTAAATTCTTATAAGCTGGCAGCGGGTATGCCTGATTATCGCAAACACCACTTATACAGTCAATGTTGATCTTACAAAGCGGCACCATCTGCTGCCATGTCTTCCATCAAGTCTGTGATAGGGTCACCTTTTGATTGGAAGTAAGTTGAAGTAAATGGAGCACCACTAGCTGCTTGTGGCCAGATACCGGTTGTATGATCGACATAGTAAGCATCAAAACCGGCTTTTTTAATTTCATCTACACTAAGATTGCGTGTTAGTTGATAGACGATGGCTGAAACCATTTCCAGATGAGCTAATTCTTCCGTTCCAATATCGGTCAACATCGCTTTCACTCGATCATAAGGCATTGCATATCGCTGATTCAAATAACGCATGGAAGCACTCAATTCACCATCTGGACCTCCAATTTGCGTAATGACAATTTTCGCAAAAGATGGATCCGGATGTTCTATCTGAACAGGAAACTGTAATTTCTTTTCATATACCCACATACTTACTTATCTCCTTCCCATGGCCATTTACCATGTATATATTCCCATGAACAGCTATTATTCTCACGGTTTGTTAATGGGCCATGCAAGGCTTCATATTCTTCTCTCGCCTGTTTACTGCAACATTGCATTGTGCGATAGTACGATAAAGCTTCTTTATCGTGCGGATGAGAATTTAGAAAAAGAGCAGCTTCCTGCAGAGCAAAATCATACATTTGTAACTGTGTTAAAACATCATCATGCATAAAAAGGACCTCCTTTCATTTATGGTCGAAATGGTTTGTTTAAATCATAAAATATTGTGCCGCTGCAAAATCCTTTTTCCAATGGCATTGGCATACTCCATTTTTGCATTGGAACATAAGCCATACCTACCACCTGTCTACGGTGCGTAGATAAATTTGTACATACTTCAGAAGGTAAACCATAATCATTCTGTATATTGTTTTGCATAGATGTCACCTCCTTTCTTTCTATACTATTTCATAAGAGAAAAAACTTGTAGATATATAACCTGTCAAAAGGAAAGCAATAGAATATTAGCAAAAACAGCAGATTAGACTTAATTTTCATGGCAAAAGAAAAAAGATGCAATAGCTTGCATCTCTTCTCTATAAAGACTATTCAATTTCCTGATCTAATTCATTAAACGGTTCATAATCGAAAAATTCTGCTAGTGTGATATCCATACCATCACAAATCTTTTTGATTGTGGAAACAGTTGGATTCTTACTCCTTCCAGAGGTAATATTACTTAGTGTTGATTGTGTCATACCACATAAAATACTAAGTTTATTCATGGAAATGTTGCGCTCATCGCATAATTCCTGAATACGTTGGCAGCATACTTCTTGTAGTGTCATTGGAATCACTCCTTTTCTAATACCTATTCTAAAAGATTCGCTATAGAAAGTTTAACCAATTATAGTTAAATTAACTATATATACAACAAATTTATAAGTATCACGCATTCCCGTTTAAGAAACGAATATTTCAAATGAAAATGCTCATACTACACGTTGTAAAGGAGTGTCGTTATGAAAGCTACTGGAATCGTTAGAAGACTGGATGATTTGGGACGTTTAGTTATCCCTAAAGAAATAAGAAAACAATATCGATTGAAAGAAGGAGATTCTATTGAATTTTTCATTGATAATGATCGCATCGTAATTCAAAAACATGATATCATGTCAAATCATATGGAAGAAATAAATATCATGTGTGAAACTTTACATGCAATGTATCAAAATACTGTTTGGTTTATCCAGGATGAATGGTTAAACAAAAAACAAATTAATTTGCGCGAAAGTTTCTTAGAACAATGTCATGTTCATCGCATGCAAGTTTTTAAAAATACAATGGTCATGAAAAATCAGGATACGGCATATGATGGTATTATCTATCCGATTACCTCTTTTGGCGATTGGTTTGGAGCCTTTGTTATGTTATATGATAAAAGTGTATTAGATAAAGAACAGTTATATGCGTTGGAGGCATTTACACAACTTTTATCTCGCCAACAATCACAATAAATGGTAAACTATACCGTAGAGGTGAAGTTACGATGCGATTAGATAAATATCTGAAAACAGCACGTATTTTAAAACGGCGAACAGTATCAAAAGAATTAGCCGATCAACAACGTGTTTATGTTAACGGAAAAGTAGCAAAACCATCTACGGATGTAAAGATTGGTGATGAAATACGCGTTCTGTTTGGTTATCGAGAATTAAGTGTTCGCGTTTTGATGTTACAGAAACAAGTAAATAAGAATGATGCGGCACTCATGTTTGATGTGTTAGAAGAAAAAATTATCAAGAAGGATGCACCAAATAATAGATGATAGAAACAGGAACATACAATTATAAAAAGGCTGTAATGCGAATTGACACAAGGGAAATGAATCTTAAAGTTTAGATAAATAGTTCATTTCAAAGTCGTCACTCCATTACGTCTTTTTTTTCATTATGGGGAATCATAAAAATGAGGAATCATGAATAGATATTATTAGAATCGATAGAACAAAGAAATTTCTGAATTCGAGTTAACTATATATAATTAAAAGTGGTAAAATAAAGTATACCATCAGTTGCATGTGTTTTGAATGGAGGGCTCATTATTACAGATTCAGAAATCTTTCAAATAATCGTAGATATCATGGAAATATCAAACGAACAAGATGATTTGCATGCGTTATGCTCTTGGATAGATGAAATAGGAATTGATGCAGTGTTTGAAACAATCATTCGTTTACATACAATTTATACGCTGGAATAAAAACGTTAGAATCATTTTGTTAAATCTTAAAAAGTCTTAAACCCTTATTATTTACTAGTGTTTTGATATTGAAACTTGATATAGAAAATCCGATTATCCGCATAAATACAGCATTTAAGGGCTGTTCATCACTTGAAAAAATAAGTGTTTTACCACGAATTTACCATAATTGAATATGAGTCTTGATATGACGAAATATAAAGGGAGATTGCACGTATAATAAAACCGCGTATCTCCCTTTAACAAACTATCTAAAGTTTTCTACATTTATAACTCTGGAAAAACAATCGCACAAATTCATGTTGTGAGTGACCATGATTATAGTAATGCCCTTTTCATTTAATTCTTTCAAAAGTTTCATCACTATCAATTCGTTCTCTTTATCAAGTCCAGAAGTTGGTTCATCAGCTAATATAATCTGACTTCCTTGCAAAATCAATTTAATAATTGCAATTCGCTGTTGCTCTCCACCGCTTAACTGATATACTTTTTTGTTAAGCATGTCACTTAGCTCAAATTGCTTTAAATACTTATTGATTAGTTTCAGTTTTTCTTCTTTTTTTACTTTTTTATATTCAAGAGCTAATTTTAAATTCCACAACACGCTTTCATCTTCTATTAGTCCATAATTTTGAAATAGATAGCCTATTGTATATCTTCTCAAAATCATAGCATTTTTACCGTTCATGGACAAATTTTTATGACTATCAATAGTGATTGTTCCCTCGGATATATCAGTAATCAATCCTATTATATTTAAAAGTGTCGTTTTACCTGCCCCGCTTTTCCCTACAAGCCCCACAAATTCGCCTTTTTCTATTTCTAAAGATAAATTTTCAAATAGAACCTGATTTTTCCCATATTCTTTTTTGACGTTCTTTAATGTAATCAATGACATACTTATGCCCCCTTTTCAATCTCATATAAAGCGTTTGAGATATAAATTCTATAAAGCAATTCGCAGAATATGTAGTCAATAAGTATAATCGCAAAAAGGCAAGCAAAATAATAATTTATAGCAGTTAATACGCCTGATATAATTATTTCGATTCCCCAAAAAATATACCGATTTTTCAGTGTCCTAAAATGAGAGAATCCTAAAATCTCTTTTGCCGCATATCTCTTTCGATTTACAAAAATGTCCACATAATTTGAAATATACAAAATAAACAGTAAAGACACTATAAAGACAATCGTAAACATAGTGAGTGTTTTAAGAACGAATGTCACATTTTCAAGTTGCATTAAATAAGGTGTAAGTAATGTTCCAGCTGTAACTAATTGCTCTAAATCATATTCTGATAACAAAGAAGAAAAATCTTCTCTTGACTCCATTTGAAAAAATAAACACCTTGTATTTAAAGAATCCAAATAGTAAAGTCCTGCAAAATTGCCCGTATCAACAATGATAACAGGATTAGCCATATCCGAAAAACCATTTTCTGTATTGACTTTTATCGTAGAATCATCGTCTATATAAACAACATTAAATTTATCAATAGTTTTTTCTTCTCCCGGTATTCCATAAAATTGATTGTAATTCATCAATCGGAAATATTCTTGCTTAATATATTCGCTAATAGAATTTTCATCATTCTTATATTTATGTGGAACTAATACTGTTGGTTCACTAAATATATCTTCTCCCAATGGTTTTCCACTGAGCTGGATATTTGAAAATTCATTCAGATAATTTCTATTTGCAATAACAAGCTGTTGTTCATAATAGGGGCGTGATGTCTGCAAACCACCGTCTGTCCTAAAATCACATAGTAGTGAATGGTTATGATTATACATCTCTAATGTTTGTTCAGAATATTTTTCTAATATGTCTGTGTTTGCTAACGCATAATCATACTCCGATGAATTAAAACCATTAGCGGTATAATATCCGTCCAGATACTTATAATCTAAAACAGCTTGTTGGCTTTGTCTAAATGAGTTCCCCTGATTCAGCAATGAAATAATAGTGATAGCGATTATTACCGAAAAAATTATTTTTATAGCCTGAACTACAATATTTGTGCCGCTATTTAAAGTCTTATTTTTTATCATTGCCTCTAAAGAAACAAACTTAATTAAAATACTTGTAATTAAAACACAAAGTATATTTATAGCTAAAACACCAATAAAGAACAGTACACTTGTTGCTAAATAAGAAAAATCATATCTGTTTGTTAATGCGTAATATAAATTTAACAAGACCAGTAATACGAAACATATTACAGCAAAATATTTTATTACACTGGTAATTTGCTCCTTTAAAATATGTATAGTAGAAAAGCCCATGCTTTTTTT
Organism: Longicatena sp. 210702-DFI.1.196; assembly: GCF_020563125.1. Taxonomy (NCBI): domain Bacteria; kingdom Bacillati; phylum Bacillota; class Erysipelotrichia; order Erysipelotrichales; family Erysipelotrichaceae; genus Longicatena; species Longicatena sp. 210702-DFI.1.196. The sequence continues at coordinate 46,366 of NZ_JAJCPX010000024.1, forward strand.
AATACCTATTTTTTTCAAACTATAAGACGTATAAATACAGTATATGATTTGAAGTACAATAAATAAGATTACAAAATTCAGAAGATTCAATTCTAATACCATACTATACGGAATAGCGTCATTTTCAAAGTTATTTATTGCGACGGACAGTTGAGAAGCTATCTCTTTAATTGCGTTAGCTGGTAAATCTGTATAGAATACACCAACACTATCTAAAAAATCTTCCTTTTGCAATTCATGATATTGAAACAAAATAGAGGAAGATATAGGCTGTTTTTGTGTAAACTCATTTAATGGATAGCAATATAAATCATAAACAGATTTATCTGTGGAAGTGAGCGTATTGTTAATGAGTTCTAATTTATTTTGAGAATATTCTTCTGTAAATATTGTATAAAATTTGTCGAGAATTTCTGGCGATGTTTCTTCTAAAACATACCCTTTTAAATTCTCAGTAGCAATGTTATTCTTTTCATAAATGTTGTAAATAGAAGTATTAAAAATATATGCAAAGAGTATGACTTCAAGGAAAATAAAAATCTTTAAAAATTTTTTCATAACATACGCCCCTTTCTTTGAAGAAATGTATAAAATAGGGCGGGTCAAATAGCCCCGCCCTAGGTGTTTGAACTATTTTACTTAATATGGATAATAATCATAATAAGATGTTTCGTTCGCCCACCAAACTCTCTTTGCATCTTTGTAAGCGTAGTTTGACTTGAATCCACTGGTATATGTATCTCCGCCGACCTTTACAGTTGCCTTTACCATGTAGTTGCGACTAATACCTGCTTTACGCCCAATTTCGGAATATACAATGGTGTCTGTTTGCCCTCCATTGTAGTACAAATCTCCACCCGCTACATCAATAGCCCACGCTGTAAGTGGAGCGCCGACAACCATAACTGCTGCTACAAGACCAACTTCTTTGCTCTCATTCGATAAACCTCCTTTCTCTTTTTTACTTTTTGATAGTTTTATGTCACGTACTGTTTTTACTAACCTCAACATAACATATATTTCATTAAATGTCAAGTTATTTTTGTTTCTATTTTATATATGACCTCTTTGTTGCTATCATATTTTGTGCATAATGCACAAAATCAAAGTGCCAATATTAGTGCTTTCCACGATTGTACTTTTACAATGAAAAGACGAAGTACCTGTGATAAATTCATTGCTCTAAAATTATTAGAGAAACTATACAATATAGCTATCCTTTTTTCTCTTGTCTGCCATAAACAGAAAAGAAAAAGCCCTGTCAAGAGCCTGCCACTTCTTTAGAAGTGGTGCTTGCACTCTTGATCTGGGCTTTTTGTTTGCTGTATCTTTTTGCAAGAGGAAAAAGGCTACTCGTCCCCGTTGTCAAAATGGCTGTCCTTTAAGACTTCCCGCAACAGCTCCATATCTTCTTTTGAGTTGGGATTTATCCTCTTTACAACCTGATAAGGTGTACCGTACTTGTGTCCGTCTGTGCTTTCCCCGAACATATCCATGCTGTATAAATCATCATAACGGTCTAATACTTTCTGAAATTTCAAGTGCTGGATAAATGTTTTGATAGGGTAAAGGTCGGACGCTTGTATGTCCTCTCCCTTGATATAGTCTGTGATGTATTTCCGCAACTGCTCCAACTCATACTCTAGCCATTCTTCTTCACTGTCAAAGAAGTTATCATAGTGTCCGTGTTTCAGTTCTGCATTTAGGCGTTCTTCCGTCCGTAAAAACTTGCATACCTCTTTTTCCGCCTGTTGGACAAACTTCCATTCTCCCGACAACAATTCATTCGGTGTTACTTCCAGTACGTCCATTATCTTTTCCAGCGTGTCAAAGGTGGGATAGTTTACCCCTCGTTCAATCTTAGAAAGGCTCTGCATATTGATACCGATGGCGTCCGCAAGCTCCTGCTGTTTCATTTTCCTGTGTTTTCTTATGGTCTGTATGTTCTCCCCTAAAAAATTTATTTTCTTTGTGTCATGCTCCATAACTTCTTATATCTTTTCCTTTCCCGGCTTTTTCGTTCCTTTATAAGCCTATCATACTTATTATAGCCGAAAAAGTCAAGAAAAAGTTCTTGACAAGTAATTCTAACGGCGTTATTATCATGGAGGATATAGTGATTAAGCACAATGAGGTCAATCACACGCTTGAGTAGGCATAGAAAAGAGTTATTTTCGCTTTGATAGCATGAATAGGCATGGACTATCCGACCGAAAACGGTGTTTCTTCCTGTGCCTGCCCCGTTTAGCCACGAGCCTCCCAAAGGCTCGTGAGCGTTAAGAACGGGGCTGGTGCAGGAAGAAAAGGAACGCCGTAGGCGTTCCGTACAGGGCGTATATGTAACACCGCCCTGCGTATACATGTCATAGTACCTAGAAACTGT
>NZ_JAJCPX010000025.1:0-47337 GCF_020563125.1 Longicatena sp. 210702-DFI.1.196
CCATTACTTTCAATGACTGATTTATACCAGTAAAAAGATTTTTTACGGATGCGCTGCATGGAGCCACTGCCATCATCCTGTTTATCAACATATACAAAACCATACCGTTTTTTCATCTCACCGCTGGAGGCACTAACTAAATCAATCGGTCCCCAAGCGGTATACCCCATCAGTTCAACACCATCTTCTTCTATTGCAGCTTTCATAGCAAGGATATGCTCACGCAAATAAGAAATACGTGCATCATCTTCAATCGTTCCATCAGCCTTTACCGTATCAATCGCGCCTAAGCCATTTTCTACAATGAACATTGGTTTTTGATAGCGATCATAGACGTGATTTAAAGTGATTCTTAAGCCTAATGGATCAATCGGCCAACCCCAATCGCTATAGGTCAGATAGGGATTCTTTGCGGAAGCAAACAGATTGCCTTCTGTTAGTTTTTCTGGTTCTTTCTGTCCACTGACACAGCGACTGTTATAATAGGAAAAGGAAATAAAATCAACCGGATACTTCTTTAAAATCGCATAGTCATCATCTTCCATATGGGGCATGCAATGTTTTCTAGTTAATTCCTTTATCGCATAGGATGGATAAGCTCCACGTGCTTGGATATCAATGAAAAAGTAACTTTCTCGATCTTTCTTCAAAGCCTCAAAGACATCTTGTGGATGACAGCTATAAGGATAGACAGAACCTGCCGCAAACATGCAGCCAATCTGATTTTCTGGATCTATTTCATGTGCTAATTTTGTGGCTAGAGCGCTGGCTATCAATTCATGATGCGCAGCCTGATATTTGATACGCTCTTCATCATCTCCATCCTCAAAATATAAACCGGCACCTAAGAATGGAGCGTGTAAGATCATATTGATTTCATTAAAAGGCAGCCAATATTTTACGATACCTTTATAACGTTTGAATAAAACTTTGCATAAACGAAGATAAAAATCAATCATCTTACGGTTTTTCCATCCACCATAGGTTTGGATGAGATGCATAGGACAATCAAAATGTACGATTGTCACAAGTGGTTCTATATGATACTTTTGGCATTCACGAAAGATGGCATCATAAAACTGCAAACCTTCTTCATTTGGTTCTTCTTCATCCCCATTGGGAAAGATACGTGTCCAGGCAATGCTCATGCGATATACCTTGAACCCCATTTCTGCCATGAGGGCGATATCTTCTTGATAATGATGATAGAAATCAACACTGTCATGTGATGGATAGTGATGGTGTTCATCACAGGTAAAGGTTTTAAGATGACCACAAATAATAGCGGAACGATCACTTCCTGAAGGACAGATATCAACATTTGCTAAGCCTCTGCCACCTTCCTGATATCCACCTTCAAATTGATTTGCGGCGGTTGCCCCACCCCATAAGAACTGTTTAGGAAAGCTCATACACATACCTCTATTTTACGATATGCAGGAAGTCTTCTCCTGCATGTATCGTGTCTTTCGCAACATCCAGTACATCTAAATACTGAGCAGAGTTGGTAATGACAACTGGTGTTTCCAGACAGAAACCTTTCTCTTTTACAAATGCTAGATCCACATTTACTAATGGTTGACCTTGTTCTACATGATCACCTTGTTTCACAAGTGCTGTAAAACCTTCCCCATTAAGCTGTACAGTATCTAACCCAATATGAATCAGCACTTCTATTCCATCATCCGATGTAATGCCGATGGCATGACGTGAAGGGAATAAAGTAGAAATCGTTCCGCTGATTGGCGCATGAAAACATCCATCTGTCGGTAAAATAGCGCAGCCTTTTCCAAGAATTTCACTGGCAAAAGCATCATCCTGCACATCACATAACGCAATGACTTTACCATCAACAGGTGCTATCAGCATGGTTTTCTTTACTAAAGGTTTTTCCATATCTGTAGTTATTTCGTTTTTTTGTATTTCAATCGCTGAATCATTCGTATTTTTAGCTTTATCTTTAAAGCTAATCATTGTGATTACAAAGGCGATGACCATCGTTAACAGGATACCGGCAATCGCAACTGTAAGATTGCCCATACTGCCATCAGGTTCTATCATAGCAGGCAATTCAAAGATGCCCATGCCACCCATAGAGAACTTACGGAAGTTACAGAAGCCATAGAAACCGCCGCCGATACCTCCGGCAATACAGCTGATGATAAATGGTTTTTTCAAAGGTAATAAAATACCATAAATAGCAGGTTCGGTAACCCCGAAGATACCGGAAATAAAGTTAGGAATGCACATTTCTTTTAACTTTTTATCTTTTGTTTTTAAGAAGATGGCTAAAACAACGGCAGAAGTCGCAAAAGTACAAGCGAAGAAGGGCATCATGACCGCATCAAAGCCATTGGTCATAATATTATTGATATATACCGGAATAAAGCCCCAATGTAATCCGAAGATGACAAGAATCTGCCAAGTTAAGCCAACCACAGCACCTGCCAACATCGGAGAGAAATCACGAATCGCAATAACCGTTTCGGCTATGATCTTAGAACCAAAGGTAGCAACCGGTCCGATTAATAAGAACCCAACTGGTAAAGCAACAAGCAATGTCAACATTGGCACAAAGAAGAATTTAACCAGATCCGGAATCCATTTGTTAAATAGTTTTTCACATTTACTAGCAAAGTAAACGATAAAGATGACTGGAATAACGGTAGAAGTATAATCCATGGAAATCAAAGGAATGCCAAAGAAATCAATATAGACAGGGGAAGCAAACATCGTTCCCTCAAACAGGGTATACATAGGCTCTCCCAAGGTTGATACAGCACTACTTTGAATAGCCGGATAACACATGATCGCACCGATTGTTAAACCAACCATTGGCTTTAAGCCAAATTTCTTTGATGCAGTGTAACCAAGATATAGCGGCAGGAAGGTAAACATCGCATCCCCAATTGCATTGATGATCATATAGCCACCGCAAGTATCGCTATACAAATGCAAAGATACAAAAAGGATATTTAAGCCTTTGATCATACCACAGGCAGCCATGATACCAAGGATTGGCTGGAAGATACCGGAGATGATATCCACAAAACGATCTAATAATTTTTCCTTTTTGCCATCGCTTTGTGTTGCCATATTGTCCATATCACCAAGATGCAATAAAGGCAGGACCTGCGCATAAACATCCGCAACTGCATTGCCAATGACAACCTGATATTGTCCACCGCTTTTCATGACGGTCACAACACCATCCAAATTCTTTAAGACTTCATCCTTGGCGATGGATTCATCTTTTAGTTTGAAGCGTAAACGAGTGATACAGTGTGTGAGGCTGATGACATTGTCACTGCCTCCGATGTTTTTCACAATTTCTTGTGCAAGTGTTTCGTAAGTAGCCATTTTAAAGTCCTCCATTTCTTCATTTTAATGAAATACACGAAACGAAGGTCAAGCCAACTCAATGTAACTATCCTTCTTAAATGCTGCTTAGCTGTCGCTTGTAACGACTTATATCAAACTCAGCTTTTCTGAGTAGATACCTGAACAATACGTGAGATATGAATGCTTAAATATAAGATTTCTTCCTCACTTAAGGTATAAGCATATTTTTTTGTTAGAAAGGCACTGATTTTATTCACACAGGCATAAGCCTTCGGATATTTTTGAATGATGACATCCAATAAGCCATCGACTTCTTGCCCGGTAAAGGTTTTGTGAGAAAAGACACGTTCGGCAAAGAATTTCAAATGGGAAATAAAGCGATCATAATAGATAGAATCCGTATTGATATCAATCGCAAAATCAATGCGAACGATACGTTCGATTTCCTGCATGAGTACCGTGATCTCTTTTACCGTCTTCGTTTGCAGATTCAACTGCGCATTTACGATATGCAGGGCAATAAAGCCTGCTTCATCTTCGCTCAATGCAACATGAAAGCGTTCTTGCACCGCTTTTACTGCATAGCGGCCGACTTCATATTCATCCCGATAGAACTTTTGAATATCCCACAAGAGAACATTCTTCACATCGACGCCCTGTTTCTTACGTTCTACTGCCATATAAATATGGTCACATAAAGCAAGAATGGCATTTTCATTCATTGCCTCATTCACATGGATCTTTGCATAATTTACAATTTCTTCAGCTAATTCCACATGCTCCATCGGAATCGTTTCACACAGCTCCAACAATTTCTGATTCGCTTTCTTATCCGCTAAGGCAAATATTTTTTCAATCTTTGTTTCATCTACTTCGTTGCCGGCCTGCATCTGAAAGCCTAATCCTTTTCCTGTGAGAATTTTCTCATCTGTCCCATCAATCGCAATCACAACATTGTTGTTTAAGCGTTTCTTAAATATCATCTAAGCCATCCTCCTAACAAAAAAGACCCATATAAGAAACCATATGCATGAAAGCATATACGTTAATTTATACAGGTCGAGCTTGTCTTTCAACAATAACTATCCTTGTTTGCGGTTTCATTATAACAAGCCTTTTTTTAGATGTCAACGCTTTCATGATGATTTTTTGTTTGATATGCAGGTGTGTCGTGCTTTTATAAGCAGCGATTATTTGAACGATGGTTTCATTTTTCTATTGAATCATTTGCATGATCATCTCATCTTTTCTAAGCGTTGCTTATCATCATATCATGTTATAAGCACCTGTTTACTGTCAGCCTTTTCTATGATGTATTCCCTTCATTAAAATTCGTTTCTCTTATCCTTTAATACAGGGTGTACCACCTTCATCAACATTAACTTTTCTTATCTTTTTCCACACAGTAAAACCTTATATTACTCTATAAGAATTGCTTTTCATTTTTTACTTTCAATGGTATAGTATATAAGGATATTTACGCATATAAAGGCAACAATAGAAAAGACGCAAAACAAGGAGGTTTGTTTATGAGCATTATGATCGAGCGACTGGAAGGTATGGTCAACCGGTATCATGAGATTACAGAACTGATGATGCAGCCGGATATTGTCTCTGACAGCAGAGAATTGGCAAAGCTGGGAAGAGAGCAAGCAGACTTAACACAGGTCGTTGAAACCTATCAGGATTATAAACACAGTATGGAAGCCTTAGAAGAGGCAAAGGAACTGTTAAAGGAAGAAGATAAAGAAATTAAAGAAATGGCGAAGATGGAAATTGAGGAATTAGAGCCGAAGATTGAAGAATATTTAGGAAAACTGGAGATTCTTTTGATTCCTAAAGATCCAAATGATTCGCACAATGCCATTGTGGAAATCCGTGGAGCTGCCGGTGGCGATGAGGGCAATATCTTTGCGGGTGATTTGTATCGTATGTATAGCAAGTATGCGGAAAGTCAGGGCTGGAAGATTGAAATTGTTGAAATGGATGACAGTGAGGCCGGCGGTTTCTCTTTGGTATCCTTCATGGTGAAGGGTGATGGTGTGTATGGCAAGCTGAAATTTGAATCTGGCAGTCATCGCGTACAACGTGTGCCAAAGACAGAAAGCCAGGGACGTATCCATACTTCTACAGCAACGGTTTTAGTTACACCAGAGATTGAGGCTGAAGATTTTGATATTGATATGAATGATTTGGAAATTGAAACGATGCGTTCCAGTGGTGCCGGTGGACAGCATATCAATAAGACAGATTCCGCTGTTCGTATCGTGCATAAACCTACCGGTATTACAGTAAAATGTCAGGATGGACGTTCACAGCATGAAAACCGCGCAACTGCCTTAATGACGATTCGTTCTCGTGTGTATGAGGAACATCAGCGCAAGCTGGAAGAAGAGCAGGGCATGGAGCGTAGAAGCAAGATTGGTACCGGAGATCGTGCAGAGAAGATTCGTACGTATAACTATCCGCAAAACCGTGTGACCGATCATCGTATTGGTTATACCGTGAATCAGTTGGATCGCATTATGGAAGGCAAGATGCAGGATTTATTAGATGCCTTAACAAGTGCTGATCAACAAGCAAAACTGGCAGGTAATAACGAATGAGTACATATCGTGAGCTGTTAAAAGATGCCAACAAACGCATGGAAGAGGCCGATCGTGGGGAGCAGGCAGCCTTGTTGTATTTGTTGGAACTTACCAATATGGAGGCCCATAACCTTTATATGGAATATGAGCAGGAAGTACCTGCCGATATAGCCGAACAATTTGAACAGGGCTTATGTCGTCTGATTAAAGGAGAACCTTTAGGGCATGTTTTAGGTTTTGAATGGTTTTATGGCTATCGTTTCAAAGTCAATGAAGACGTATTGATTCCCAGACCGGAAACCGAAGAATTGGTGGCAAATGTATTAGCTGCTTATGATGAAGTATTTGATGGTAAACAGGTAACGGTCGCAGATATCGGTACCGGTAGTGGAGCAATCGCGATTTCCTTGAAAAAGGAAGAGGATAGATTGCACATGTTGGCAACGGATATCAGTGAAAAAGCCGTTATGGTTGCCAAAGAAAATGCCGCTGCCAATGAGGCAACCGTGTGCTTCATGGTAGGGGATATGCTGCAGCCTTTGATCGAACGCAATATTAAGCTGGATATCTTAATTTCCAATCCGCCATATATTCCCAATGAGGAAGTGATGGAGGAGAGTGTTGTTGATTATGAGCCACATGTCGCATTGTTTGGTGGTGAAGACGGTTTAAAATTCTATCGCATCATCTTTGAAAATGCGCGTAAGGTATTAAATGAAAAAGCTTTTATGGCTTTTGAAATGGGCTATGATCAAAAAGAAAGACTGACAGCATTGGCAAAAGAATATTTTCCGGAAGCTAAGATTGAAGTCTTACAGGATATGAGTGGAAAAAATCGCATGTTATTTATTTATCTGCATACGGATGCGTCTTAAGCGTATCCGTTTTCCTTTTCTAGATGAAGACAGCTTAAAATATCTTACGAATTGTCCTTGATAAAAGAAGGGTTTATAATTAATGTGCTATGATTTCCAACCGAAAGAAAAAGCGGGTAAAACAGGTGTATGTATTTTATTTGAGCATTTAGAAAAAGAAAAACACGCAACCTTTTCCTTTGTATCAAATAGGAAAAGGGGTAAGGGGTTACTTACAGATTATATGAAATAACATGAAATATTGCTGTTCAATGGATAGAAAATATTTTATAATATACCACGTAAATATGTATTTGCTTTATATATGAAGGAAGGAATGTTTATGTACCATCAGAAAACATATTTGTATGGAAAAGAGCGCTGGATAAGTTTTGGATTCTTATGTATAAGTACCTTGATTATTTTGCTGGCAGCTTTTCTGACAAATCAAATCGTGTCAAGAAGTATCTTGCTGGTGATGTCCTTATTGAATCTTTTATTAGCAGGTATGGTATTAAAAATGAATTTGCGTAGGAAACGTATTCAGAAAGAATTTATATATGAACTAGATAAAGATATTCGTAGTAAAGAGGTATTATGTCCTTCATGTGGGGCTAAGATCGGGGCAAGTGGCATTTGCCCTAAATGCGGATATTGTCGAAAGAATTAGGAGGAAACAGGATGGCAGATGTTATCGTTATCGGCGGAGGTCATGCGGGTGTTGAGGCCGCATTAGCTTGTGCTCGTTTACAGAAAGAAACAATCTTATACTCCATGCACATAGATATGATTGCATCTATGCCATGCAATCCAAGTGTTGGAGGACCTGCAAAAGGAATTGTTGTAAGAGAAATTGATGCGCTTGGCGGTGAAATGGGCAAAGCGGCAGATGCAACAGCGTTGCAGTTTAAGATGCTAAATACCACAAAAGGCCCAGGCGTGCAGTGCTTACGTGTACAATCGGATAAATTGGCTTATAAAGCTTATATGCAGAAAGTACTGTTAGCGCAGGAACATCTGGAAGTAAGAGAAATGTGCGTTGAAAAAGTCATTGCAGAAGATGGTGTCGTAAAAGGCGTTTTGCAGGCTGATGGACATATGGAAGAATGTAAGGCATTGATCATGACAACCGGTACATTCATGTCAAGCAATATACTGGTTGGTCATACCTCTACACCAAGTGGACCGGATGGAGAACCAACAACGAATTACTTATCTCAAAGCCTGCGTGATTTAGGTATTCGTACTTTCCGTTTAAAGACAGGTACACCGGCGCGTGTTTTAACAAGCTCTATTGATTTTTCCAAAACAGAAGTACAGCCCGGTACAGATGCCTTTCTTTGTTTCTCTCATGAAACAACAAACATCAGACCTTTTAAAGAACAGGCATTATGTTATTTAACCTATACCTCCCCTGAAACCCATCGTATCATTAATGAAAATCTAGAACGTTCTGCCATGTATTCCGGTTTGGTAAAGGGAGTAGGGCCTCGTTATTGTCCAAGCATTGAAGATAAATTGGTGCGCTTTGCGGATAAACAACGACATCAGATATTCCTTGAGCCAGAAAGTGAATCTTTGGATACTACCTATGTACAAGGTTTTTCAACCTCTATGCCACATGATGTACAGGAAGCTATGCTGCATAGCTTACCAGGATTGGAAAATTGTGTCATTAAAAAATATGCGTATGCGATTGAATATGATGCAATCGATCCTTTACAGTGTAAACCAACCTTAGAAAACAAGCGGATTGCTAATTTGTATACCGCAGGACAAATCAATGGAACCAGCGGCTATGAAGAAGCAGCTGCCCAAGGGTTACTAGCAGGCATAAATGCAGTCTTAAAACTGGATGGCAAAGAACCTTTTATCTTGCGTCGTGATGAGGCATATATTGGGGTAATGATTGATGATTTGGTTACCAAAGGGACAAAAGAACCTTATCGTCTATTAACATCGAGAGCAGAATATCGTTTGTTGCTGCGTCATGATAATGCAGATTTACGTTTAACACCTTATGGTCATACAATAGGCTTGATTTCAGATGCACGTTATGAAAACTTTAAAGGAAAAGAACAACAGATCATTGACTGTCTGGAATATTTAGATACCGTTCGCTTTACACCGAAATCTACTGTAAATACGTATATGCAGGAATTGGACTATGAGCCTTTAAAGGAAGGCATTAGCGCAAAAACCTTATTAAAACGTCCGAAAGTGACAATGGAAGGTTTAGCACCTTATTTAGAAAAAACCTTTGCGCCAGCCATTGCGCAGCAAGTAGAAATAGAAATAAAATATGAAGGTTATATTCAAAAAGCGAAACGTGACGCAGCTCATTTGCGACAAATGGATGCCGTCCGTTTGCCGGAACATATAGATTATCAGCGGATTCAGCATTTATCATTAGAAGCGCGACAAAAATTAAATGAAGTGCAGCCAATGACAATGGGGCAGGCTTCTCGTATCTCCGGTGTCAATCCGGCAGATATTGCCGTTTTAGCTGTTTATCTTGAACAATTAAAGCGTGAAGATCATAAAAATGAATCATGATATGTTTATTTATCTACAAGATAAAAGGTGCTTAGCATAAAAAAAGATAATGTATAAAGAGGTAAAAAATGAAACTATTATTTAAACAACGGATCTTCAGCTGGTTCGATAGCTATGATATTTATGATGAAGAACAACAGCCACGCTATCATGTGAAGGGGGTTATGTCACTTGGACATCGCCTACAAATTTATGATAGAGATGGTAATATGCTAGGCGAAATCAAAGAAAAAGCATTTAGCTTTCTGCCTAAATTTACTATGTATATCGACGGCGAAGAAGTTGGTACTATCCAAAAAGAATTAACCTTTTTACGGCCTAAATTTCATTTAACCTGTAATGATTGGGAAGTAGATGGAAACGTCATGGAATGGGATTATGCTGTTGTCAGCCAGAGTGGACATATTATGGATGTTCATAAAGAGCTGTTTCAACTTTCCGATACATATACAATGGATATCGTACATGAAAAGGATGCATTACTCTGCCTGATGATTGTATTGGCAATTGATGCGGCGAAATGTTCACAAGGTGAATAGCATCCAAATAAAGGGCTTTACAGATACGTCAAAGCTCTAACATAAAAGATATTGTTTTAATAGGTAGCTACTCGTAAAACAATATCAACCAACAAACAGAAAGCGAGTAGCTGTTGTACAGGGTGGCAAGAAAGACGAGGAAGAAGCGATTGCTTTTTGCCCGTCTTTTTTTGTCTGTTTCCAATAAAAACGATTACAACAAACGCCCATGCGGCATAAAACTACATAGGCGTTTGAATAATGTGATTTATATAAGTATGTATAATATATGGACAGTTTATAAGCATGGATAAAATTCTCGTTATATGGATTCAGCCTTTTTTATGAATTCCATAACGTTTGCATGATGGTAATTAACATAATAAAACCTCTTCCAAAAGAGAAAAACCGAATTTTGTCCTTTCTGGCCTTATTGCGTGATTACAGATAGGACACAGGATCCAATGATACATATCTAAATCCCTATTTTTTTTGCACAATGTTATGCAATCTGCTGTCTACGATAAATTTCTTTTTTCGTGGGTCACCCTCTGCCCGATATATCATCAGCTTTTTCAAATCAAAGATGGAACTCCAGACGGTTTCAAAATCTGGTTCATCATATTGACACATGAACCCGAAATTGCCTCTTAAAAGCTGTTGAGTCGCTTCTATCAGATTTCCTTTTATGTGGGTGCTGAAATTTTCCATAACCGTACGATAGCGTTTTGCAGATTGATAATCGTTTCCCTTAGCTGCGTCGTGTTGCTTCATTTCATCAGATGTAAAGCTATTAACAGTACACACAATTTTAGCATCATCGATGCTTACCGCTTCACGGATTCTTTTTTCATATGGTGTACATTCGACAACAAGCATTTCTCCACTCTTGTCTGCGATAAGAATATTACAGTTAGATGCTATTGGCAGTTTCATCAGCAGAAACAGTGCACTTTCTGTGCTATTCGCTTTTTCAAGCAAGTACCTTACGACAAAACAGGAATTAAAACCCGCTTGTATGTTTTCCAGACTAGTCATTACAAAAGTCATTGCTACGGCCAATCCATGTTCATTCACCCCTTCTTCTCCGTTAATGAAAGAAGAAGTTGTTATATTAAATCTATTCCCATTTAACGGGGAATAGATTTCACTTTTACTCCCTTTTTTCAAATATGGCGGTAAATCATTATTTCTTCCATAGATTATGTTGTTGTTTTTGGAATAGGCAAAGGCTGTACACCCCCTGATTTCTACGGGGATATTATCTTCCAGATTATACATACAGCAGCCCATGCATAACATCCATGATACAAAGGGTAGATAACTTACCCCGATGGTATCACTGACGCCCTTTATTTCTTCACATACTTCGGGAAAATACTCTTTCAATATCTGTTCGCTTTTTCTTCCATGCTCAAGTTGAAAATCATCAAGATGCAGAGGAAATGTGATATTGCTTTTTTGAAAAATTTTTCCTCTCTTAACGCCCATTTGATAATGGTCGCCTTTCAATCGTAAATGATACATATTTTATCCTCCTAATCTTTCTTTATAGCAATCCATACTTCAGAATGACCTCTTAGCGGTGTTTCTTTGGTGATAGGATATACTTCTATGTCTGGAAGTCCAGCATATGCATATCCTGAAAACGGTAGCCATTCTGTATAAAATCTTCGAAAAATGTCCTGCACATTTTCTTTAAAATCTCCTTTGTTCTCAAAGACAGCCCATACAGCAGCCGGAATTTCAAATGCAAACATACCGGATGGGACAGGTTCTTTCGTGGCTGCTGCAATATAATAAAATATCTTTTTGGGATTTTCATAAACACTAACGCCTAATATTCCTTCGGGAGATTGATGTGATAAATCACATATTTCGGAAAATAAACTGCTCTTTAAAACAGACTTCCAAAATTTTGGAATTATTCTTTGATTTTCCTCCATGTCCTCACTTAACGCAATACGAACACCTACCATACGCATGGCTTGTTTTTGTGTAATATGATAGGACATAGCGGTTTCTCCTGAAACTTGAACGGAAAAGCGAATTGCTGGATAAGCATTGAATGTATTTCCTATGCTGCGCGCAGCTGCGGGTGTGATATTATGGACGCTCTGAAATGCCCTGTTAAATGAAGTCGGAGAAGCATATCCATATTTTAAGGCAATATCAATTACTTTCGCACCTGTCCGTTGTAAATCAAACGCTGCCTGTGTCATTTTTCTGCGCCGGATATATTCAGACAGTGAAACACCTGCCACATAAGAGAAAACCCGTTGAAAGTAAAAGGTTGAACAACAGGCGATTTTTGCAGCTTCGTCATAGGATATATCACCGTCTAAATGGTTTTCTATATAATCTATGGCTGCGCTTAGCTTTCTCAACCATTCCATTTTGTGTGCCTCCTTCTATATAATCATAGCTTCTCATTACTTATTATTCCTCGCTTTTGATGCGCTCTTTTGTAAACTTATATATAGTGTAGATGAATAAAAATTTTGGTGCAAATTTTCTTTATCTATTTTGGCATTTTACAATTACCACCGTATTTAAAATTGAGAACTATCTGACAACAGATTCTAAATGCTTTTTGATAATGATGAGCATAAGCAGGAATAACTGTGGGAAGACTTCCCACCTCTTTACTAACGAGTGCAAAACGAAAAAACGGCATAACCTGTAAGTTACGCCGTTTCCTGAAAATAATTTTAATCATACTGTTTTATTGAACCGTCTTAGGCAGCTTTTTTATGTTATATGAGTTTAATCATCATCTCTTTCACTGGTCCATTTTAAGAAAGTTCCGGTTTTCGCATCAATTTCAAAATCATATTCCATTTGTTTATACTTTATTTCTCCTTCATATACCTGTTTGTCATCTTCATCATCTAAGGATAAGTGAATGTTTTTACTGGTTGCGCCAGGCACTTTCTGCAATGCGATAGAGCGAGCTTTTGCTAATGAGATAATAGAAGTAGATGGTGTGTGGTGTTTCTGTTCTTCCACATCAATATCATACTGGATAATCTTTCCGTTACTGCGGGCAATGTCATAGTCATATTCGGTATTACCAACGTAGAATTCAACGGAATACACCTTAATGCCATCTTCACGTTCTTTTTTTACTTTCAACAATTGCGTGTTGTTTTCAGTGACCTTGGCATGCGCTAAAGCAATCGCTTTCGCTTTTTCCGCACTGATTTCTTTTGTGGAATCCGATGTATTTGGCTGTGAGGATGCATGGTTATCAGTAGACTCGGTTGCCTTTGTTTGAACATTGTTTTGTGTATTCTTGTCTGCTGTTTTATCATCTTCCGTCGTCTTTTTCTTATCGTCATCTTTCATGTTGTTGGAAATGGATGAAGATAGGATTTCTCCTTTTTCTTGCGTTACCGTATAATCATATTCCTTTGTTTTTGTTTCAAATTCAATATCATATACCGCTTTGCCCTTCTTTGTTTCTTTTTCCACATGAATTTTGGTAAGCTCTGCCTCTTTTACCTTTGCATGTTCCAGCGCAATCGCTTTTGCCTTTGCTTCCCCAATGTCACTTGCGGCTGAGGATGGAGTTACGGAACTGCCACAGCCAGCTAAGATAACGGCACTGAGAAGAGTTGTCAGATATAATTGTTTTTTCATAATCGTTTCCTCCTATGCGACTCCTTCTTTACACATACACAGTACCATGGAAAGATTAAAGGAAGATTAAAGCTTTTCATCTTTTTTTAAAACGGGTAAAGTGAAAGTGAAGGTTGTACCTTTTCCATAGCAGCTCTTCACATCACATAAACCACCATGCGCTTCAATAATCCATTTTACCATAGATAATCCTAAACCACTGCTAGTGCTGTTGTTTCTGGCACTGTCACAGCGATAGAACCGATTCCATATATAAGGTAGCTGTTCTTCTGTTATGCCGATTCCATCATCATCCACAACAATCTGCACATGATCTTCCATAAGTTTTACCTGTAGGAAAAGATGTCCTTGCTCCTTACCATATTGAATTGCATTATGTAACACGTTCATCCAGAAACGAATTAACAATGTCTGATCACCATAGACCATGATGTTGTTCTGTATGTCACTTGTTACCTGTATCTGTTTCTTTTCTGCCTGTAGCTGTATTTCTTCAATGGCATAAGCACTTAATTCACTAAAGTTCAGTGGTTCCATCGTCAGCTGGGCATTACCCATATCGGCTCTCGACAACAATAACAACTGGGAGATGATATTACGCATGGCAATGGCTTTTTGTTGGATGACTTTTAACTCTTTGGCGGATGCTTCATCCTTCTGTTTCTCATGTAACAGCTGTTCACATTGCATTAGGATAGTTGTTAATGGTGTTCTTAATTCATGTGAAACATCACTGGTAAATTGCTGTTCTCGTTGTAAACTGTCTTCCATCTGCGCTAACAGTTTATCAAAGGTTTCAGCCATCTCATAGATTTCATCTTTTCCTTTTCCTAAAGCCACGCGTTTCGTCAGATTTTGTCCTTTTAAAATGGTCTGGACTCTTTGGGTAATGGTCGCAACCGGTGACAATGCTTTTTTCGCAAGAAAATAACCGGCAATTGAGCTGACGAGTACAAACAATGGCAGTAACAGTAAGCTCAAACGCAGGGTAGCATAAACGTTTTCCTGTGCATCACTGATGGATATGATACCGCGCACCAACAAAGAAGGGGCACTCTTTTTTACCTGATACTGCATATCTAACACATAAAACTTAGTCTGATTGCTTTTAATCTTGCGCACCTGTCCATCCGCAAAAGGAAGATCATACGCAAAGCCATAAGGAACTCGCCCATACACCAATTCCTGCGTTTTTGCATCATATACAGAAAGATAGACACCATCCTCTAATTCTAATATATCATTATCAAAATGATAGCTGTCATGCTTATAGTCGATGTTATCAAAACTGGATGATACATGTTCTTCTAAAGTTGCTTTGGTATGGGAAAGAATCTCTTGGGAGCTGTATGTGAAGAATAGTCCTATGATAAAGATGATCAAAAGCATCATCAATGAGCTGTACAATACTGTCAGTTTGGCTTTAATAGATAATCGTTTCATACGTCCACCTTCAAAACATAGCCAACACCGCGAATCGTATGCAGCAGCTTATGCGCATGCCCTTCATCGATTTTCTTACGCAGATAACGGATATAAACATCAATGACATTCGATTCTCCGCTGTAATCATAATTCCAGATATGCTGTTCCAGTTTTTCTCGGCTTAAGACAATACCGGTATTTTGCATCATATAACGTAATAATGAGAATTCCTTTGCGGAGAGATGAATTTCCTTATCAGCACGTAACACTTTATGAGTATTTGGATATAAGACTAAATCATCTACCTGATAAAAACCGGTGTGCTGATTGGATGGTTTGCGTAATAAAACACGGATTCGTGCCAAAAGTTCATCAAAGGCAAATGGCTTTACAAGGTAATCATCTGCTCCGGCATCCAATCCTTTAACTCTATCCTGAATGCTGTCTTTTGCTGTCAACATCAAAACCGGCACTTGCTTGCCATTAGCTCGCAAGGTTTGTAAAACCTCTAAACCATCTACGATAGGCATCATGATATCCAGTATGACAACATCATATTCCATGACTTGTAAAAATGCTAAGGCTTCTTCACCATTTAGGCAAGCATCAACACTGTATTGTTCTTCCCGTAATCGTTCACATACGATACGATTTAGTTCTTTTTCATCTTCGGCTAAAAGAATACGCATAAAATCACCTCATCTTCTATGTTCATTTTAGCATATTCCTTGTAATGGGGTATAGGAAATGCCAATAGGAAAAGAAAAACCAGTAGCAGACAGGGATTCAGACCATTGTCAACTACCGGTAATTCATATATGAATCAGAGAGGCTACATTTCATCAATTAGCGTGATGATGTCTTTAATCGACATGAGTTGTGCATCTGCTTCCTTCGCGCGATGATGTTTTAAGATGCTGGCTGCTGTTTCTTGCATGGCTGGGAAAGCACTGCGCGTTAACTGATTGGCATAGATAACGATGTTGATACCATGCGCTGCCAGCTGTTCTTCCAATACACTATGATAGGAAGTAGGCACTACCACAATCGGGGTGTTCTTATCTTTTTGGCGAAAGGCATCACAAAAGGCAAAAATTTCATCCGGTGTTTTTTGCCTTGAATGAATCATAATGCCATCTGCCCCAGCCGCGACATACGCATAAGCACGTTGTAATGCATCCGCTATGCCTTTTTCAAGAATCAAACTTTCGATACGAGCGATGATCATAAAGTCCTCGCTTAGCTGTGCCTGTTTCCCGGCTTTGATCTTTTCACAAAAATGGGCAATGCTGTCCTGTGTCTGTTCTACATCATTACCAAATAAAGAGTTTTTCTTTAATCCTGTTTTATCTTCAATAATAATTGCCGAAACGCCAAGACGTTCCAAGGTTCGTACGTTGTATACAAAATGTTCAATCAAACCACCAGTATCGCCATCTAATATGATGGGTTTGGTAGATACATCCATCACATCATCAATGGTACGTATGCGGCTGGACATATCCACCAGTTCGATATCAGGTTTTCCTTTTGCGGTAGAATCACACAGACTGCTGATCCACATGGCATCAAACTGATCAAGTTCTTCTTTGTTTTGCACAATTGTTTTTTCGGCAATTAAAGCTGTAATGCCACTGTGGACTTCCAGTGCTTTTACGATTGGACGCAGCTGTAAAAGCTGACGCAATCGTTTCCTTCGAAATTCAGGCATAGCTAACTTATCATGCATCACTTTATCGATATGCTGTACCTTTTCCGTGCGTGTATAAGGAACCTCAATGAGTTGTCCTCCCCATGTTGATAGAACCTTAAGCACGTTATCACGTATGATTTTTTGTTCGTTCGTCTTCCAATTATCACCATGAATGACATAATCTGGTTTTAACTTTTGTAAGTTTTCGGTATATGAAACCGTGGATTGCGCAACAACATGTGCAACGCCATCCAACTTTTGCATCATTTGAAACCGCTCATCAAAGGTAATTGTCGGGAAACGATCAAACTTTATCAACGCCTCATCTGTTAATACCCCTATCGTGAGTTCTCCATAGGCCTGTGCTTCTTGAATAATATGAAGATGTCCTTCGTGAATGACATCGGTACTAAAACATGCATAAACACTTTTCATGTTAGTATTCTCCTTTCAAAACGCTCATAAATTGTTCTTTATTTTCTACAGCAGTTTCTTTCGGTCTTCCTAAGTCAGCACGAGAACCTACTGCAACACCGATTTCGATAAATACCGGTCCTTGATAGTTTCTTTGTAAAGTGCTATCCAATTCTTGTAAATCAGTAATATAGAGAACATGTTTATAGCCCATGGCCTTTGCGATTTCATAAAGGGGCGTCTTAGCACATTGTGTCGGCATGCCACCAACGGATTCATGAGCAAGATTATTAAAAACGATATGGATAAGGTTCTTACAAGGCTGTTGGGCAATATAGTTCATAGAGCCCATGTGCATCAGCGCAGCTCCATCGCCATCAAAACAAAAGACACGCTTATGCGGACACTTTAAGGCTATACCTTGTGCAATCATAGAGGCATGTCCCATAGAGCCTACGGTTAAGAACGCTTGTTTATGATGACCTAATATAGCATTGCTCTGTTCATAAACCTCTCGGGAAATCTTGCCGGTCGTACTGATGATGACATCTTCTGATTGCAGTGAAGAAATAACGTGTTGAATGGCTTCTTCTCTTCGTATATGGAAGCCATTTTGAAAGTGTAAGGTTTCTTCGCTTTCAAGAGCACCTTTTTCCACAACGATGGCAAATTGCTTCTTCGCTTGAAAACATGTCTGTGCTTTTTTTAGTATCTGTGAAAGGGAGAAGGCATCATCGTCTTTTTTCAACACGGCATAGGGAATTTCTAACAGCTCTAGCATAGGTAAGGTGATCGCTCCCTGAAATTTATGTTGTGGTTCATCTGTATATCCTGGCTGACCGCGATAGCCGATGATGAATAACATTGGAATCGCATATACCTTTTCATGCAGCAGACTGGTGATAGGATTTACAGCATTACCTAAGCCACTGTTTTGCATATAAACACAAGATATCTGACCGCTTGCCAAATAGATGCCGGCTGCCATAGCCAGTGCTGCACCTTCATTTACAGGCACATGATGCTGTGCAGGGCTCTTGTGCAAGTATAAATAATCACAAAAGCTTTTTAATGTGGAATCTGGAACACCAATATAATCGTGGATAGCAATTGCTTCTAAAGCATTTATCAAAGTTTCTGCTTTCATCTGTTTTCCTCCATATACATGCGTAAGACTTTTTTAAAGTGAAGAATATCTGCATCGCTGATTTCCCCTATATTACCAATCCTAAATGCATCTATACCAGGTAATTTCCCAGCATATAACAAGAAACCATGGGCTTTAAAAAAGTTGTAGAAATGCGTAAAATCAAAACCTTTCGGACACAAATATGTCGTTATGACACAAGATTGCACGTCAGGCTCTACTAAGGTATGGAAACCATACTTCGTCATACTGTCATGCAATTCTTTTTGGACATGCATATAGCGTTCATGACGTGCTGGAATGCCTCCGTTTGTTATCAGTGTTGTTAAGGCTTCTTGCAAAGCTAACATGACATGCGTTGGTGAGGTAAAGCGAAATGCGCCTTGGGTTTCTTCCATAGAGCGATATTGTTCGTACAAATCCAAGGACAGGCTAACAGCACAATGCTGACATGTATCCAAATGTGCTTTTCTGGCAAAGATGATAGCTACTCCCGGTACACCATGCAGACATTTATTCGCACTGGTTATCAGATAATCAATCCCTGCATCTGCAATAGCAATCGGTGCAGAACCAAAACTGCTCATGGCATCGACAATGCTGATTTTGTGATAGCTGCGGATACATTCTTGAATACGGTAAAGATCATTCATCACACCTGCCGTTGTTTCACAATGCACATAGGCAACATGGGTATAGCGAGGATCGGCTATCTGCTCTTTTACTTCATCGAGTGGTAAAGCTTTATCCATAGGATAATTTTTTAATGTAAATGGGATATGAGCAGTTTCACATATTTGTGCCATGCGGTTTCCATAAGCTCCATTCGCTAAAATCAGAACATGCTCATCTTGACGAATCGTGCTTGTTAAGACACTTTCTACTCCAAAGGTTCCAGAACCTTGCATGAAAATCAAAGCGTATTGCGCTGGATGCACTTGTCCCAATTTGCATAGTTGTTCACGCAAAGATTGGATTATCATACGATATTCATCATCTCTAGTGCCAAGATCTTGTAACATTGCTTGCTTTACAGCAGCGCTGGTTGTTAAAGGACCCGGTGTTAATAAGACAGTAGGCTTCATTTTTAGCATCTCCTTTTGATGAATCATATAAGATAATTATATGTTCAATATCGTTATGATAATACATAAATTGAACAAATACAAGGAAAATATCAATATAAATGTTTTTTCTATCTGAATTAATCGCTATAATATGAACAAATAACAACCTTTGTAACTAGCCGTTTGCTTCTTTTTGTATAGGATAGATACTATCCGGGAATACCTTAAGAAAGGCAGTGATAAAAAACTTGATGCAATGCTATTTACAAAAATGAAAACGGAAACATTGATGTTGTAAGCAGATGATAGTATAATGAAATTACAAGGTGAGGAGGTCGATTTTATGAAAAAGACCATTATTACAATCAGTAGAGAATTTGGAAGCGGCGGTAGAGAAATCGGCAAAAAGCTGGCTGAACAGCTGAATGTACCTTTCTATGACAAAGAACTTATCGAAATTGCTGCAAAGGAAAGCGGATTAGATAAGGAATTGTTTGAGGAAGAAGATTCTCGTACAAGCAAAGGTTTCCGTTTATTAGGTGCTCTTGGTTATTCCTTAGGAGGACCGTTATCAACAATTACTGAACTTTCCTTGAATGATCGTCTGTTTCTGGTACAATCACAGGTTATTGAGCAGGTGGCAAAGGAAGGCGCATGTGTTATTGTCGGACGCTGTGCAGATTATGTTTTAAAAGATTATGATACGGTATTAAATGTATTTATTCATGGTAATATGAAAGAGAAAAAAGAACGCGCTATTCATTCTTATGAAGTAGATGAACGCGATATTGAAAATTCTATTCATAAAATTGATAAGCGTCGTGCGAATTATTATGAGTATTATACCGATCGTAAATGGGGTCGTGCAGAAAATTATGATATTTCATTAAACTCCAGTACCTTTGGTATTGATGGTTGTGTGGAAATCATTAAAGAAGTTGCGGTCAATAAGAGTTTATAAAAAAGATGTGCATATGTTGAGCCTTCTAAAACAGAGGGCTCTTTTTGTATGAAAAAAATCCTTCAAATAGTGATAAGAATTCTGGGTATAAATCATAAATCGGTGGATATTTATTCATATTTACTACGTTTGTCATTACCTTTTTGATCATTCAGATGATTACGAAGGGAATGACTTATCATGAACGCTGAAATATGGTATGATAATACACGTAATAATTTTCAGTTATGCTGATGAGGTGATGATGATGTCTGAAAAAAAAGTAGTTCGTTATAAATTAGTGCGCCATAAATGGCCGGATGAGATAGAAGCAGAGAAGAAACAAAGGAAAAGACGCATTGGCATAATTGCTCTATGTGTTATTTTCTTCTTTTCTGGATATGGTCTTAACCGATTTTTAAGCCGTTCAGATGTCACCAATGATAAAACTTTTGCTAAATTGAGTGAAGTATATACCATCATGAAAAATAAATTTTATTTTGGGAAAGATAAAGAAGACTTCAATGAGCAACTGATCAATGGAGCTATCAAGGGTATGGTCGATGCCGGCGGTGATCAGCATACGATGTATCTGAATAATGAGCAAAGTGAAAGCTTTACAAGCTCTATGGAAGGCAGTGTTGTCGGCATTGGTGTTACAATGTATGCCTTAGATGATAATACGTTTATCATCTCTGATATTATTAAGGATTCACCGGCAGAAAAAGCAGGACTTCATGCAGGTGACCAGATTTATGCAGTAGATGGCAAAGTATTAAAAAACACTTCAACAGAAGAAGTGGCTAAAAAAGTTAAAGGGGAAAGTGGCACAAAAGTGAAGCTGGAAATCATTCGCAGTGGAAAACATATAGAAAAAACGATTACCCGTAAAAAAGTAAATGGAACTGTGTTCAGTGAAATCAAGGGAGATACAGCAAAAATTGAACTAACGACTTTTGCGGAAACAAGTGGTGATGAATTTGGTCGCCATTTAGAGGATATCAATAAAGCAAAAGTTAAGCATTTGATTATTGATTTACGTGATAACAGTGGAGGCTATTTAAAAGCGGCACTACAGATTGCCAGCTATTTAATGCAGGATGATCAGGTTATTTTTAAGGAAGATGATCATGATGGAAATATCACGGAATATAAGACATTGAATGGTTATGAGCATTATACCTTTGATAAATTATTGATACTGGTCAATGGTGGAACGGCAAGTGCATCAGAGGCTTTAACAGCGGCTTTAAAAGAACAGGCGCAAGCAATCGTTATCGGTGAAAAAACATATGGTAAGGGTACGGTACAGATTCCATTACCATTTAAGGATGGCAGTATGCTAAAATACACAACCGGTGAATGGATAACACCAAAAGGTAATAAGCTTAATAAAGTTGGAATTACTCCGGATATCAAAGTAGCACAGGAAGCGGCATATGTAACGGGCATGCCGCAATTAGATAAAGAAGAATTTGCTTTTGATACCGTAAATGAAGCGGCATCTCCTGTACAGATCTACTTAAAGTTTTTAGGATACGCAGTTGATCGTACGGATGCCTATTTCTCTTATACCTCTGCAAAAGCATTAACACAGTATCAAAAAGATCATGAATTGAAAGCGGATGGAAAGATTCGCGAAGAAGTCTGTAGATCACTGGTATCAGACTGCCTTAGAAAATGGCGGAGTGATCCATATAAATATGATTTACAATTAAAGAAAGCGATGGAAATAGCAAATGAAAAATGAGGAAAAGCTATTTGATTTAGTATCAGAATATCAGCCTCAAGGAGATCAACCTAAGGCAATCAAAGAGCTTGTAGAAGGCATAAAGGAAGGAAAGAAACAGCAGGTTTTGTTAGGGGCAACCGGAACGGGTAAGACCTTTACGATATCGAATGTCATTGCACAGGTCAATAAACCTACGCTAGTGTTTGCGCATAATAAGACGTTGGCTGGACAGCTATATTCAGAATTTAAAGAATTCTTTCCTAATAATCGTGTGGAATATTTCGTATCTAACTTTGATTATTATCAGCCTGAAGCCTATATACCAAGTTCTGATACCTATATTGATAAGAATGCCACAACCAATATGGAATTAGATATGCTCCGAATGGCAGCCGTCAATTCGATACTGGAACGAAGAGATACGATTATTATTGCGTCTGTAGCCTGTATCTATGGTGCCAGTAACCCAGAGCAATATCGGGATATGTTTTTCAGTATTCGCGTAGGGGATATCATAGATCGTAAGGAATTAATGGGGAAATTAGTAGCACGTCAGTATCAGCGCAATGATATGGATTTAATACGTGGTACCTTCCGTGTACGTGGTGATGTGATTGAGGTGGCACTTGGACATACCGATTCTTAT
This sequence comes from Longicatena sp. 210702-DFI.1.196, assembly GCF_020563125.1. Taxonomy (NCBI): domain Bacteria; kingdom Bacillati; phylum Bacillota; class Erysipelotrichia; order Erysipelotrichales; family Erysipelotrichaceae; genus Longicatena; species Longicatena sp. 210702-DFI.1.196. Next base: position 22,565 of record NZ_JAJCPX010000025.1, read on the forward strand.
ATCTTGCGTATTGAGATGTTTGATGATGAAATTGAACGTATTTGTGAAGTAGATCCTTTGACTGGTAAGGTACAAAACGCTTATACGGTATATGTTGTGTATCCGGCAAGTGGCTATGCGACAAAGCAAGAAATTATCAATCGTGCCGCAGATACGATCGGTGCGGAATTAGAAGAACGCTTAAAAGAACTTGATAATGAAGGAAAGCTGCTAGAGAAACAGCGCTTGGAACAACGTACTCGTTATGATATGGAGGCATTGCGTGAATTTGGCGTATGCCCCGGTATAGAAAACTATTCTCGTCATATCGATGGACGAAAACCAGGGGAACGTCCTTATACCTTATTTGATTACTTCCCGGATGATTTTTTATTGGTCGTAGATGAAAGTCATGTATCTTTGCCACAGATTCGTGGGATGTATAATGGCGATCGGGCAAGAAAAGAAACTTTGGTGAATTATGGATTCCGTTTGCCAAGTGCATTGGATAATCGACCGCTGCGTTTTGAAGAATTTGAAAAAATGTACCATCAGGCAGTCTTTGTTTCCGCAACACCGGGAGATTATGAAATGGAGAAGACGCATGGTGAAGTCATTGAACAAATCATACGTCCTACAGGATTGTTAGATCCTAAGGTTGAAGTTCGTCCAACACAAGGACAAATTGACGATCTGGTGGATGAGATAAAAACACGGATCGCTCGTAATGAGCGTACCTTGATAACCACATTAACCGTGCGAATGGCAGAAGATTTATCCAGCTACTTGAAAGGGATGGACTTTAAGGTTGCCTGGCTGCATCATGAAGTAAAAACAATTGAGCGAACGGAAATCATCCGTGATTTGCGTCGTGGGAAATATGATGTATTGATTGGTATCAACTTGCTAAGAGAAGGTCTGGATATTCCGGAAGTTTCCTTAATAGCGATATTAGATGCGGATAAGGAAGGCTTCTTGCGTAGCGAACGCTCTTTGATTCAGATCATTGGACGTGCTGCCCGTAATGCGCATGGTGAAGTTATCATGTATGCCGATACGATTACCGGCAGTATGCAGAAAGCTTTGGATGAAACAGCCAGAAGACGTGAAATCCAGATTGCTTATAATAAGGAACATGGAATCACACCAAAAACAATCATCAAGCCGATTCATGAGGTTGTTCGCAGTAAAGAAACACAGGAAATGACGGCGAAATATATGAGCAAAAAAGCCAAAGTAACAAAGAAGGATAAAGAAAAACTCTTAGTAAATTTGGAAAAGGAAATGAAAGAAGCGGCAAAAGTGCTCGATTTCGAGCGAGCTGCGGAATTACGTGATATTTTGATTGAATTACGTAATTCATAATCACTTGCAAAGAAGAAGGAGATGGGGCAATGTTAAAAGATAAGGATAAGAAGTTAAATCGTTTGACGATGAAACACATTATATTCATCATCACCTATACCATTGCCTTGGTTTGGGTCATTTTACATATTGATCAGGTCATGGGTACTTTACAGATGATCATAAATTTATTAAAGCCATTTATTTATGGTATTATGATGGCATTTGTCTTTAATCTGCCAATGAAGTACTTTATGAAGAAACTGCCTGCATCCTTGGGTAAAGGTAAACGTGCAGTGGCAGCCTTGTTATCATTGATCATTATTATAGGTGTGATCACCTTTATCTTTTGGATTGTCATGCCGCAAGTAATTCACAGTGTTACCACACTGGCAAATGCATTGCCGGGGTATTTAGAAGAAGTGCAAAAGAATATTCAAACGGCGATTGAGAATAAACAGATACCGGAGGAAGTTTTAAAACAAATTGAAACCTATGCGATGGATATTCAAAAAATGGCGGTTAATATCGTAAAGAATGGGTTACCTCATCTTATTGATATGGCAAGTGGCTTTGCGAGCAGCATTGCGAATATCTTTATGGCTTTGGTGATTGCGGTCTATCTGACAATTTCCAAAAACCGCTTAATAACCCAAGCAAAAGAATTCTTATATGCCTTTACATCAAAGCGGGTAAACGAGTATTTACTAAAGGTTGCACATTTAACCAATGTAACCTTTGCTAATTTTGTTACCGGGCAATTAGTAGAAGCAATCATCATCGGTATCCTTTGTTATATCGGATGTCTGATTTTACAATTCCCATATGCGCCGATTCTTAGCGTAATCATTGGCTGTACAAATATTATCCCTATCTTTGGAGCAATCTTCGGTGTAGGTTTAAGTGCCTTGCTTGTTGCTTTTGTTGATCCGCTGCAAGGAATCTTCTTTATTTTGTTCGGTATTTGTCTACAGCAATTTGAGTCTAATCTCATCTATCCACGTGTTGTGGGGAATACAGTAGGCTTATCTGGCTTATGGGTGTTATTTGCAATCACGGTAGGCGGAGGTTTCTTTGGTTTTGCCGGTATGTTATTGGGCTTGCCGATTTTCTCCATCATCTATGCTTTATTGCGTGAAGAAATGCATCGGCGAAGCAGTTTGAAAAGACAAAGTGATGAAGGAGAAAAGTCAAAGCAACCTTTGCCAAAACAAGCATCATAAAAAATAAACAAGGCGGTAGGAAGTCATACATTCTTATCGCCTTGTTTTATGATCGGTGTTTGAGCTTTCAAGAAGCGTTTCATAGTGCTGTATGACTTCTTCATAAAAAGCATTCGTTTCTTCCACAGAATAAACCATTTCTGTGTCCCATAAATTCGCTAAAAAGTCATAAATACAATGATTTAAACTATTCTCCTTAAAGAAGAAGGTACTTTTATCCATATCTTCTCCGTAATAGAAAATAATATTCGTTGGAGAATAACAGCTGATAGAAAGGATGCTTTCAAAAGAAAAGTATTCTTCTTTTAATAGGAAGTCAGCTCTATTATCTTCTTGATTTTGTTTTAAGATCTTACGCAGGACATAAAGGCGTTCTGCTAATGTGGTTGGTTCATATAAAAAGGAAGGTATTTGAAAATCACGTCCATTTTCCATAAACAATAACACACCTTGCTTCGTAAAATAATTTACGGAATTTTAAAACGTCCTGCTGCAGCCAAGGTACAATTAAGTACAACGAAAAAGACGATGTATAAAGGACAGAAATCTTCCTTAAAAGCCAGCGTCTTACCTTCAAAAGCATCTCAGAATGTTACTTGGTCGAGTAGTAATAAAAAAATTGAAACGGTGGATAAATATGGTAAAGTCAGCGCAAAAGCCACAGGAAGTGTAACCATTACAGCGAAATCATTGAATGGGAAAAAAGCACAATGTATTGTAAAGGTTGTAAATGCTCCTTCAAAGGTGACTTTAAATTATAAGAACAAAACATTGAAAAAAGGATCTTCTTTCACCTTAAAAGCGACACTGGCACCGAAAGGAACCATTCAAACAGTTACCTGGTCAACATCTAATAAGAATGTTGTGACCGTCAGTGCAAAAGGAAAGGTTACAGCTAAGAAAAAAGGAACTGCCTATATTTATGCACGTAGTGTAAATGGCAAAAAAGTTTCCTGTAAGATTGTTGTAAAATAATGCTAATTGAACAGCATGAGAAAATCTGCTGTTCTTTTTTAATGCAACCAAACTTTTAGGAAGTTTCACCAGAAAATTACGGGGCAACTTTAGGGGAATGAAAAAACAAACAAGAAATTTCAGACCCCTAAAGATTTTGGATACCCCCTTTTTTTATGCCATCAGCATTCTGTCAAAATGGAGGATATCTGTTATAATACATACAGAAAGTGAGGGATTTTATGCTTTATATCATTTCACCGACAAAAACAATGAAAACAACGACCCATTACAAACCATCTGCCATGCCACAGCTGTGGGAAAAAGCAGAGTTGCTTTTAGCGAATATAAAGATGTTAACAGTAGAAGATATTATGCATTTCATGCATGTGAAAGAAGCATTGGCTATACAGACAAAACAACGCTTTGATCAATTGTCTTTTCATGAGAATGGCTATTGTGCAATAGAAGCTTATGATGGCTTACAATTTAAATATATGCAAATGGAAGATTTAGCGATGAGCGAGCTTTCCTATCTTCAGGAACATCTGCGTATCCTCAGCGCTTTTTATGGCATTGTCAGACCCTTTGACAGTATTCAACCTTATCGCTTAGAAATGCAATGTAAATTAAAGGTACAAGATTATAACGATCTATATGCATATTGGCAAGATACTTTGGCTAAAGTATTGCTAAAGGAAGTTCATACGCATAAAGAGAAGTATCTTTTGAATCTTTCAAGTAAAGAATATGAGAAAGCAATACGTCCCTATATTCCAAAAGAACAATGGATTGATGTTATTTTCCAAGTAGAAAAAAAGGGAAAACGTAAAGTTGAGGCAACACAGGCCAAGATGGCAAGAGGACGCATGGTTCACTTTTTGGCACAGCGACAAGTAGAAACTTTGGCAGAAGTTTATCAGTTTCAAGAAGATGGTTATCAGCTAGATAAGGAACGAACTGGAAATCAGCAGATCGTATTTTATAAAAAAGGATAAAATGATAAGATTTTAAGGTAATCCTGTTTGCATAGAGATTGATTCCTTGATAAAATTTAAACCGTTCTAGAAAGGAGTCAAAAGAATGGATTATATAAAACTTATCGGTATCGTTATCATCGTCGCTGGCTTTGTCATGAAATTTGATGTTTTAGCGACCGTGTTGATTGCCGGTTTTGTAACTGGCTTGGTATCCGGATTAAGCTTTATGGAAATATTACGCATTATGGGAGAATCCTTTGTGAATAATCGCTTGATGTCGATTTTTTTGGTGATTTTTCCTGTTATTGCGATTATCGAGCGATATGGACTTAAGGAACGCTCTGCTTATTTGATAGGGAAGATTAAAAATGCATCTGCCGCCAAGGTATTGGCTTTGTATATGATCATACGCAGTATTGCCAGTGCCGCAAATATACGAATCGGCGGACATGTAGAATTTGTACGTCCTTTGATTTTGCCGATGTCAGAGGCGGCAGCAGAGAAGGCTAAGGGGGAACCCTTAAATGAAAAGCAAAGAGATACATTAAAAGGAATGACAGCCTCCATTGAAAACTATGGGAACTTTTTTGCGCAAAATCTGTTTCCTGCCGCAAGTGGTGTCTTATTGATACAGGGAGCGTTAGCAGAAGCCGGCTATGGAGAAGTTACGATCAGTTCTGTAGCAGCAGCTTCCATACCGGTGGCCATAATTGTCCTGTGCTTAAGCTTTGTGCAGGTTTGGCTAAAGGATAAGAAATTGCGAAGGAGGGAAGAATAAAATGGCGGCATTCTTAGATTATGCAGCGGAATTTATCTTTATCCTTTGTGGATTTATCAGTTTTAATGCAGCCTATCGGGCTTTGGAAAATGAACATGCCAAAGTGGGGACGACATTGTTTTGGAGCATCCTTGGGGTGATCTTTATGTTTGGTAAGGTGTTACCCTATGAAGTGTGCGGCATCTTGTTATTAGTGATGGGCGGTTTGACCATGACCCATCAAGTACAAGTTGGTACATTTGCGCCAGTAGATCAAAAAGCACGTCAACAATACAGTGAAAAAATTGGTAATAAGATATTTATACCGGCGGTGTTGGTAGCGGTTGTGGCGTTGATATTGTCAAGAGTGAAACTTGGTGAATTAGCGTTACCCGGTGCGGTAATGGTTGGAACAGGATGCATCCTTGCTTTATTTACCGCTATGTTTATTTGTCGTCCAAACTTTCAGGATACACGCCATGATACGGCTAGATTGCTGATGCAGGTGGGAAGTGCCTCCTTGTTGCCACAGTTGTTAGGAGCATTGGGGCAGGTATTTACCAAAGCCGGTGTTGGCGATGTCATATCAACAATGATGGCTGGTATCTTACCAGAAGGCAGTATCTTCTTTGGTGTGGTTGTCTATTGCCTTGCGATGGTCATTTTTACGATGATCATGGGAAATGCTTTTGCGGCTTTTTCAGTTATAACGGTAGGGATAGGTATTCCATTTGTGATTGCTCAAGGCGGTGATGCCAGTGTTGTTGGAGCTTTAGGTATGACGTGTGGATATTGTGGAACATTATTAACACCGATGGCGGCAAATTTTAACATTGTACCGACCGCCGTATTAGAAACAAAGGATAAATGGACCATCATCAAAGCACAGGCACCAATGGCTTTGTTGTTGATTCTCATTCATATCATCTTGATGCTGACCTTAGCTTTTTAAAAAAGTTTAAAAAGCTTTGATTGGCACAGAATAAAGCGTATGGAAAGGAGCACATACAGCACATAAAAGCTGTATCATAAGATTATGAAAATATTAGTAACAGGTTTTGATCCGTTTGGAAAGGAAAGTATCAATCCGGCAATCGAGGCAGTGAAACGTTTAGATGATGAAATTGCGAATGCACAGATCATAAAATTAGAAATACCAACAATTGCCCACACATCTCTTGCCGTCATCAAACAGGCGATTGAAGACCATGAACCGGACATGGTGCTATCCATTGGTCAGGCAGGAGGCAGAAGTGATATCACGGTAGAGCGCATTGGTATCAATATTGATGATTATCGCATTGCAGATAATGGTCATCAGCAGCCTATCGATGAAAAAATCTTTGCGGATGGTCCGGATGCTTATTTTGTTAATCTGCCGATTAAGGCGATGGTCAAAAGCATACGCTCTGCAGGTATACCAGCCTCTATATCTAATTCAGCAGGGACCTTTGTGTGCAATCATGTTACCTATGGCGTTCGCTATTTATTAGAAAAACGTGGAAAAGGACAAAAAAGTGGGTTTATTCATATTCCATATCTCCCAAGTCAGGTTGTTGATAAACCAAATCAGCCAAGTATGGCATTGGATGTCATTGTAAAAGGTATTCAAGCGGCGATAACGGCAATGGTTGAGCAAGCAATTGATGTTAAAGAAAGTGAAGGCACGATTTGTTAATGAAACAGATATTTGTATATGGTTCTTTACGTAAGGGAATGTATAACTATGAACGCTATCTGAAAGGGAAAAGCCACTTTGTTGGATATGGATATGTAAAAGGCTGCCTCTACGCATTAAAAGATGCGGCGTATCCGGCATTGCTAGATGGTGATCAGGATGTCTTTGGTGAAATTTATGAGATTGATGAACAGGTTGCATCAGCGATTGATGAGCTGGAGGGCTGTCATAAAGATACGTTAGGGGAGTACTACAAAGCACGAAAGATAATACGTACAACACAAGGCGCACTTTTAGAATTGGAAGTCTATTGCTTTTCCTTGGATTATGAAAAGAATGCGGAGCGTTTAAAAGCGGTAATTCCGCATGGAGATTTTGTGAAATATGTTAAGGAAGAAAAGAAAGAGGCAATATAAAAGATAGAAGCAAATAGCAAGCAGATTGACACATGAAGGATCTAGGGACGTATTTGATATTGGTCTATGTGAAAGATATAGGAAATCTCTATATCGGCTGATGAGAAAGATAGCTTATTAAATAAAATAATAAGCTATATGATTTTTATAAAAGGATAACCGATCAAAGCACTTACTCAGAGGATTTGTTGAAATTGTTGCGTTCTTTGAAAGTATGGTATAATGATGCTACATGAGTGATCAAATCGAAAGGGAAAGGGGCAAAATGAATGAACTATGCGGTGAGTGCATGTCTTATGGGCGTGAATTGTAAATACAATGGCGGTAACAATGAAAATGCCAAAATTATAGCATTTTTAAAGGATCGTCCTCATCTTACAGTATGCCCTGAAATAGCCGGTGGTTTACCGGTTCCGCGGGCATGTTGTGAGATCGTTAACGGACGTATCTTGAATACAGATAAGGAAGATGTGACAGACGCTTTTATAAGAGGCGCTGAAAAGGAAGTACAGCGGTTGCTTGATGAAAAAGTAGATTTGGTAATCTTACAGCCAAGAAGCCCAAGCTGTGGAAAAGGGCGTATTTATGACGGTACTTTTCAAGGGAAATTAAAAGATGGTGATGGTGTTTTTGTACAGCTCTGTAAAAAGCAGGGAATTGAAGTGTGGAATTGTGACGAATTTCTTGAAAAACGAATCGGCTTTTTAAAATAATGGCGATTTCCTTTGTTTTCGTTAAAAAAAAGATTGTAAGTGGTATCAAAATGGTTTAAAATAGAGTATGTAAATAAGTTAATTTAGGAGGAATATAAAATGAAACAAATTACTGTATCTGTAATCGACCCAGTTGGTTTGCATGCACGTCCAGCTACTGTTGCTGTAAACGCTGCAAGCAAATTCAAATGTGAAGTTAACGTGTCTTTCAAAGGCCGTGAAGTAAACATGAAATCCATCATGGGTGTTATGTCACTGGGAATCCCAACACAGTCTGAAATCACAATCACTTGTAATGGTGATGATGAAGATTCTGCAATCGCTGCTATCGAAGAAGTATTGCGCGCACAGAAAATCATCGGTTAATGAAATTATGATGAAAAAGATGACAAAGGTCATCTTTTTTTTCAACTCTTTTATAAGGTAATAAAAAAGAAACATAATGCATCACAGAAATCTGTGGTAATCGCTTACATTTCGATAAAGTTTGATATAAAATGTAAATGAAGTATGCTATAATAGAAACAGCAATACAGAAAGGAAGAATGAGAAAATGTACAAAGATATTTATGAAAGATGGTTACATCATCCTAACCTAGATCCTTCTTATAAAGAAGTGCTTGAAAACATGGATGAAGAGACGATGAATGATGCTTTTTATACAACGATAGAGTTTGGAACAGCAGGAATGAGAGGCTTGTTGGGTCCTGGAACAAATCGTATTAACATTCATACGATTCGTAAAGCAAATGTGGGATTTGCTGAATATATCTGCGCACATGGCGAAGAAGCTATGAAACGCGGCATTGCGATTGGTTATGACAACCGTCATATGTCAAAAGAATTTGCTATGGATTCTGCAAGATTGTTGGCTACGTATAACATCCGTTCTTATGTGTTTGAATCCTTGCGCCCGACTCCTGAATTAAGCTTTGCAGTCAGACATTTTCAATGTTTCGGCGGTATCATGGTAACGGCTAGTCATAATCCGAAAGAATATAATGGTTATAAATTGTATGATGAAAAAGGCTGTCAGCTAGTACCGGCACTTGCTGCACAAGTTATTGATCGTGTGAATGCGGTTGCGGATGAATTGGCAATTGAGGCAAATCCAACTGCTGAACAGGAGAAACTGATTACGGTCATCGGAAAAGATGTTGATGAAGAATATTATGCTAATGTATTAAGTATCCAGTTGAATCCGGATATTCCAAAAGATGATGTGAAAATTATCTTTACCCCAGAGCATGGAACAGCCAATATTCCAGTGAAAGAGGTATATACACGTGCGGGATATCATTTTGTGGCTGTGGAAGAACAATGTACGCCAGATCCTGATTTCTCGAATACACCAACACCAAATCCTGAAGAAGCAGGTTCTTATGAAATGGCATTAGAATATGCAAAACGTGAAGATGCCGATATTATTTTGGTATGTGATCCTGATGCAGACCGTATGGGTGTCGGTGTTAAACATAATGGAGACTATAAACTATTAACAGGGAATCAAAGTGGTGCCGTTTTAATTGAGTACATCTTCTCACAATTGACAGCAAAAGGGGAAATGCCAAACAATCCTGTCATGTTTAATACCGTTGTAACCAGTGATCTTGGAGAAAAGATTGCGACAAAGTATGGTGTTGCAACAGAAAAGACATTAACCGGCTTCAAATTTATTGGTGAAAAGGTTGCGAAATATGAAAAGACAAATGAAAAGCAGTATGTATTTGGTTATGAAGAAAGTTATGGCTCTTTGATTAAACCATTCGTACGCGATAAAGATGCTCCACAGGCTTGTTTGATGCTAGCTGAAGCTGCTTGCTACTATAAAGCAAAAGGTAAGACATTAGTGGATGTATTATATGATTTGTATGCTGAATTGGGCTATTATGAAGAAAGCCAAACTTCTTTGAAATTAGAAGGACAGGCTGGAGCTGAACGCATTCAGGAAATTTTAGCTACTTTGCGTAAGAGTGAAGTAAAAGAAATCAATGCAACAAAGGTAACGCGTTTTGAGGATTACAAGGAATGTCGTATCTTAGAAAATGGTGTAGAGAGTGAATTATGTGGCTTTACGAAATCAGACGTCTTGAAATACTATTTAGAAGATGGCAGCTGGATAGCAATACGTCCAAGCGGTACAGAACCAAAATGTAAGTTCTATTATTGTATCAAAGGCACTTCCTTACAGGACGCACATGAAAAAACATTAGCTTATCAAGATGCTATGAAGAAACTGATTGGTTAATAGAACATAGCAAAGTACATTTTAATGCCCGATTCGGGAAAAAATAAGGAAGTCTTAAGACTATTGAAAAATAGTAAAGACTTCCTGTTTTAATTAGCAAAGGAGTATGAAGATTTTACTATCTGCCATGAAAAGGCAAAGTTTATGCGAGATGTCAGTGCCTAATTGTCAAGGTAACCAAAATGATCAATTGAAAGACAAAGTTTATTGAAAGATGACTTATGCACACAGTTTAACAATCTGCAATAGTTTTTTCTTAATGAAAAAGGTACTATAGGCAAAAGATAATACAAGTAAAGGGATTAAGATGATCATAAAAACGCCTCCTTTTGTTAGCTTAGGATAACTCTATATATACAATAACTTATATGGGATTAGAAGTCAACATAGATGCATAAAACTTTGATTATCAAAGGCTAAACGACAATTTTCATGATTTGTATAAAAAAACAGCAAAAAACCTTGAAACCCATTACAAATTCTTTAAAATAACAAAATTCTTGTAGGTTTTACAGGCAAAATAGAGTAAAATAAAGATATGATATAGAAACTGGAGGAGTTCTCATGAAAAATAAAATTTTAGATAATTATTATAAAGGAAATGCCATCAATGCATATGAGTTTTTTGGTGCGCATATCTGTGAAGAACGTGGGAAAAAGGGTGTTCGTTTTACGACATTTGCGCCGCATGCACAGGAAATACAGGTCATTGGAAGCTTTGATGATTGGAGCTGTAAAGGACACAAGATGCGTCGCAGTGATGATAAAGGAGTATGGACATTATTTATTGCTGGTGCTAAAGAAGGAGATATGTATAAATACCGTATCACACAGGCAACCGGCAGAGTTGTCGATAAAATGGATCCATATGCATTTTATTCAGAGTTGCGTCCGAACACAGCATCCATTGTGACAAATCTGGAATATAAAAAATGGAGCGATGGCAAATGGCTCGCAGAAAGAGATAAGAACTTTGCAAAACCAATGAATATCTATGAGTTGCATATAGGCTCATGGAAAAAGGAAGAAGATGTGGAGTGGGTAAATTATCGCAGCATAGCAAAAGAATTGATCGCTTATGTAAAAGAAAATCATTTTACTCATATTGAATTGATGCCTTTGAATGAATATCCATTCGATGGTTCTTGGGGTTATCAATGCAGCGGTTATTTCAGTGCAACGAGTCGTTATGGTACATGTGAGGATCTGATGTATCTGATTAACGCATGTCATAAAGCAAAAATTGGTGTCATTATGGACTTTGTGCCAGTACACTTTGTACGAGATGATTTCTCTTTGTTTTATTTTGATGGAACGCCTCTATATGAATATGAGAAAGCATGTGATGCAGACTCACAATGGGGAACCGCTAATTTTAATCTATGGAAAGAAGAAGTGCGCTCATTCTTAATGTCAGCGGCAGCTTTCTGGATTGATAAATATCATGTCGATGGTCTTCGTATGGATGCAATCAGCAATGTCATTCACTGGCATGGCAATAAAGACTTAGGAACAAACGAAGGAGCATTGCACTTTATTAAACGAATGAATTTTAATTTACATGAAGCATTCCCTGGAATCATGCTGATAGCAGAGGATTCCAGTGATTTCCCTAAGGTTACACATCCGACGGTTGAAGGCGGTTTGGGCTTTGACTATAAATGGGATTTAGGTTGGATGAATGACACCTTGAAATATTTAGAAAAAGATCCTATTTACCGTAAATGGCATCATAATAATATTACTTTCTCAATGGCCTATTTCTATTCTGAAAGATTCTTGATGGAATTTTCTCATGATGAAGTAGTACATGGCAAGAAGACAATTGTTGATAAAATCTTTGGAACCTATGAACAAAAATTTGCGCAATTAAGAACGTTATATTTGTATATGTTTACACATCCTGGTAAAAAGCTAAACTTCATGGGAAATGAATTGGCTCATTTCCGTGAATGGGATGAAGAAAAACAGTGCGATTGGGATTTATTAAAATATCCGATGCATGACGCTTTCCATAAATACTTTGCGAAACTAGGTGAAGTATACTGTAAATCGGCTACGCTGTATGAAAAAGAATATGACTGGGAATCTTTTGAATGGATCGATGCGGATAATGCGGATGAAAATCTCTTTAGTTATATGCGAAAAGGGGAAACTAAGAATTATATCGTTCTTCTGAATTTTTCACCTAATGTATATAAGGCTCATACCTTCGGGGTTTCTGAAAGTGGAACCTATCAGGAAATTCTGAATACGGATATGGATATATATGGAGGAGAAACTACAACATTGCAGAAATATAAAACGATAAAAGAAGAATGCAATAAACGTCCTTATACCATTACAGTAGATGTGCCAAGTTTTGGCGGTGTCTTATTAGAATATAAGAGAAAAAAACCAACTGCGAAAAAACAAGTGAAATAAAGTAAGAAAGGTTCAATGCCATGATGGTATTGAACCTTTGCTTTATATGGGACAAACGTTATGCATTTCATAAAGAGTATCGTTTTTTAATACCTACTATCGCTTTTGGAAAAGAAGTTTAAAAAAAATAAACACTTCTTCTTGCATTTCATTTCCATTCGTATTAAAATACAAGAGCGCCACATTTTGTGGTGTTTTAGAATGCGTGGGAGAAGGAGCAGCTCCTTCAATCAAACCACTGCATAAGACAACAATATATAGGAGGTGTGTCTTGTGAGTAAAAAAGTTGCAAAGATTTGTAAACTTCAGTTCCCTGCAGGAGGAGCTAGACCGGGACCAGCACTGGCATCTGCCGGAATCAACATGCCGCAGTTCTGTACAGCATTTAACGATGCTACAAAGGACCGTAATGGTGATATGGTACCAGTTATTATTACTGCATACGAAGATAAGAGCTTTGATTTCGTATTAAAAACAACTCCAGCAAGCATCATGATCAAGAAAGCTGCTGGCATCAAGAAGGCTAGTGGTGATCAGAAAGAAACCGCTGGAACAATTACAGTTGATCAGCTGCGTGAAATCGCAGAATACAAAATGCCTGACTTAAACGCAAATGATGTTGAAGCTGCTATGCGTATCGTTGCTGGTACTGCTAGAAACATGGGCGTTAAAGTTGAAGGTTATGAAGGATAAGAAAGGCGAGAGGTAAATAGATATGGCAAAAGTTGGAAAGAAATACGCTGAAGCTGCTAAGAAAATCGACCGCTCAAAGTCTTATTCGGTAGCTGAAGCTGTAAAATTAGCAAAAGAAACAAACATCGCTAAATTCGACGCATCTGTTGAAGTTAGCTTCAAATTAAATGTAGACCCACGTCATGCAGATCAGCAGATTCGTGGTGCTATGGTACTGCCTCATGGTACTGGTAAAACACAGAAAGTTTGTGTTATTACACAGGGACCTAAGGAACAGGAAGCAAAAGACGCTGGCGCAGATTTCGTTGGTGGAAAAGAATTGTTAGAAGAAATCCAGAAGGGATGGTTTGACTTCGATGTGATCGTTGCCACTCCAAACATGATGGGTGAATTAGGTAAATTAGGTCGTCTGTTAGGACCTAAGGGCTTAATGCCAAATCCTAAGACTGGTACAGTTACCATGGATGTTGCAAAAGCTGTTGAAGACATCAAAAAAGGTAAAGTAGAATACCGTGTTGATAAAGAAGGTAACATTAACCTGATGATCGGTAAAGTAAGCTTTGACGATGAGAAGTTAGTGGACAACTTCAACGCAATCTACAACACAATCGTAAAAGCACGCCCTGCTGCAGTTAAGGGTGCTTATATCAAAAACCTTGTATTAACAACAACAATGGGTCCTGGCATCCATGTAGAAATCGTTAAATAAGGTTGACAAACTGCAAAACAACGTTTAAAATATTCGATGTTATCAATATACCATAGACAGTAACGGCGTAACAGCTTAATCATGTTACCGAGGTAGAAAGCAAGTAGATAAAACTTTCACCCGTAGACTGTCCAGTTTGCGGGTGTTTTATATCACTCTTGAAAGGTATATTGTTACATATAAATCAGGAGGTGTGAAGTTCATGAACCAGGCAATCATCGATAGCAAAAAGGCAGTCGTTTCTGAAATTGCTCAGAAAATGAAAGAAGCCGATTCAACCGTAGTTGTTGAATATCGTGGTCTGAGTGTTGCGGAAGTAACACAGCTGCGTAGAGATCTTCGCGCAGAAGGCGTAGAGTTCAAGGTTTACAAAAACTCTCTTGCTCAGCGTGCTGCCGAAGAAGCCGGTGCCAGTGAATTAGTAAAAGACTTGGTTGGACCAAACGCAATCGCATTTGGACCAGACGCAGTTGCCCCTGCTCGTGTATTAGCAAAATTTGCGAAAACACACGACAAGCTTGTACTGAAGAGCGGTATCGTAGAAGGTAAGGTAGTCAGTGTTGACACAATCAAAGAGTTGTCAAGTCTGCCAAACCGCGAAGGTATGTTATCAATGCTGTTAAGCTGCTTACAGTCACCAGTACGCGGATTCGCATGTGCTGTTAAAGCTGTTGCAGAAAGCAAAGAAGAAGGTGCAGCACCAGCTGCCGAAGCTACAGAAGAAGCTGCTGCTTAATTGCATGCAGACAAACTATTAACTAGGAGGAAAAGAACATGGCAAAATTAAACCAGGAAGACATCTTAGCTTACTTAGAAGAAGCTACAATCTTAGAACTGAATGAATTAGTAAAAGCAATCGAAGAAAAATTTGGCGTAACGGCTGCTGCTCCAGTTGCTGTTGCAGCTGCTGCTGATGCAGGTGCTGCTGCTGAAGGACCAAGCGAAGTAACTGTTACATTAACAGACATCGGTGGAACAAAAGTTGCTGTTATCAAGGCTGTACGTGAAATCACAGGCTTAGGTCTGGTAGACGCTAAGGGTCTGGTTGACAAAGCACCAAGCGTAATCAAAGAAAATGTTAGCCCAGAAGAAGCAGAAGAAATCAAGAAGAAATTGATGGACGCTGGAGCTAGCGTAGAAGTTAAGTAATAACTTACACATCTTGATGAACTACAAAAAGCCTTCGGGCTTTTTGTCACCTAAAAAAGGCGGGATAACGATGGATCATTATTTTACAGATAATCGTCATTTAGCAGAAAACCGGAAGGAAATATCTTTCCGGTTTTGGTGTTTTAACTATACTTTCTTAACTGATAATGGTGTCTTCTCAAAAGACGGTGTTGATTTTGGAACACAGGTCTTCTTAAACACCCTGCTGAAAAGAGATGAACTACAGGATACGATACTTGATGTTGGCTGCGGATATGGACCAATCGGTATCATCATCAAGCATACATATCCCGATAAGCATGTGGAAATGGTCGATGTCAATCCACGTGCAATCGCCCTAGCTAAAGAAAATGCCAAGGCCAATCATGTGGATGTGCAGATTCATGAGTCCGATGTATATGCACAGGTAACTGGGAATACTTATACTGACATCCTAACCAATCCACCCATCCGGGCCGGTAAGAAGGTCATTTATGAAATCTTTGAAAAAGCTTATGATCATTTATGTGAAGGCGGCTGCTTATGGGTTGTTATTCGTAAGCAACAGGGCGCAAATAGTGCAGTGAATAAAATCAAAGAAGTGTTCGGTAATTGTGACATCATTGAAAAAGAAAAAGGCTATTGGATCTTAAAGGCAAAGAAATAAATATACGTACAGCTGTAACTATAGTACCGCTATAACGTAGGGAGAAATTAAGTCGGTTGATATCAAGAATACCAACGATAACGTAGAGAAGTTAAATCGGTTGATATCAAGAGTACCAATGATAACGTAGAAAAGTTAAGTCGGTTGATACCAAGAATACCAACGATAACGTAGAGAAGTTAAATCGGTTGATATTAGGGAATGCCAGCATGCACGCTTTCACGAAATTATGAAGGAAAGCTCTTCTTGATGGAAATTGCCACCATGATGGTGCAACAATCGTCATCACATGCAATCAGTTATGAAAATATACCTTTCCATGCAGATTGCTACCCAACGGACACAAATAGCTAAAATATCGAAAAAGCATTGACAATTTGACAAACCATTGATATTATAATAAATTGCATAATACTAAAATATTAAAATGGGTTTTCATGCCCTATTTTGGTAAGAAAAACTTGTAGAAAGGATGGCGTACATGGACAAAAAACAGCCTTATCGTATTGTCGCTTCCGGTAAAAAGGCAGAGCGTCGCGATTACTCAAAAGTTAGTGGACATCTGGAACTGCCGAATCTGGTTGAAATTCAGACGGATTCTTTTGAGTGGTTCAAGAACGAAGGAATTGGAGAAGTTTTCAATGAAATCTACCCGATTCAAAACTATGGAGGAAATATCAAGCTGAAGTTCGCCGGTTATGAATTCGGTGAACCTAAATACAATGCGGAAGAATCAATGTATCGCGAATGTAATTACGCAGCACCATTGAAAGCACGCATGGAACTTGAAATAACAGATAACACAACAGGTGAAGTTATCAATAAATGGGAAGATGTCTTCCTGGGTGATTTCCCTTTAATGACCGAAACAGGTACTTTCATCATCAATGGAGCGGAACGTGTCATCGTTTCGCAGATCGTGCGTTCTCCAGGAGCGTACTTCTCTACCGGTTATGATGAAAAAACAGGTAAAGTATCGTATGCCTGTGAATTAATTCCAAGCCGTGGTACTTGGCTGGAATACATGACAGAAACGAAAAAAGCGTCTACCGGACGTGTTTTAAACATGAGCATTGACCGTAAACGTAAAATGCTTTCTTCTGTATTGTTTAAAGCTGTCGGTATGTCTATTGATTTAGATCACAGCGAAGATGCCCATGATACAACACAGATCAAGACGTTCTTAAAGGCTATGGGACGTGATGTGATCGAAGATGTTGCACAGGATGATGAAGATCGTGAATTCATGAATCTTTACCTTACATTATATGCATCTTACTTTGGTAAATACGAAGAAATTGAGAATACCCTGTTAGCCGATAAGGTAAAGACTACACAGGAAGCTTTATTGTCTATTTATGAAAACCAGCGTTCGGATGAAATCCCTACCTTGGATGGTTCTATCACCTTAATGAATGCGAAGTTCTTTGATCCTCGCCGTTATGATCTAACCAAAGCCGGACGTTTTAAATTACGTAAGAAATTAAATGCCATCAACCGTATTTACGGTAATCGTTTGGCAATGGATATTTTGGCAAGTGATGGCAGTGTCTTCATGCCTAGTGGTACGATGATTCATCGTGATGAACGTAACACTTTACGTGAAGAGTTGGAAAAAGGTATGCATGTACATGCTTTCCCTTTCAATCCATTATTCAACCATCCGGATAAAGTAGAAGTTCCGGCATCTAACCATCTTGGTCTTGTTGGCCGTGTTTTGGCAGAAGATGTGGAATTGAGTGATGCTACACTGTTTGAAGGAACCGTATTAACACAGAAGGATGTAGACGCAATCGCAAAAGAATGTGAAACCATTTCTGTACATGGCGGTATCATCGCAAAGCAGGTGGCATTGGAAAAAGGCAATGTCAATGCAGTGTTAAACTATGGACAGCGCATGTATGCGTTAGGCCGTGTAACGGATGCACAGGGCAATGATCTGGAAAATGAAGAAGGTGACTTCTATGCAGAAGGCTATTTACCTCGTCATAAGCCAGATACCTTAAGTGCAAACGACCAGGAAGCTTTACGTAATAAAGTAAACAACGGTGAAACGGTGTATGCATGGTTGGTAGGTGCAGCTGTTCAGGAAGTGCTTGTACGTACCGGCGATGAGCAAGTAGTAAAAGTAATCGGTAATGACCCATATGCGAACAAGCATACCATTACGATTTCCGATATGTATGCATTCTATACGTATAACTTAAATGTTATGGAAGGTGTTGGAGAAACCGACGATATCGATATGTTGGGTAACCGTCGTATCCGTTCTGTTGGTGAATTGATCCAGAACCAGTTCCGTATTGGTTTAAGCCGTATGGAGCGTGTTGTTAAGGAACGTATGTCCATTGCGGAAACAGCAACCTTAACACCTAAGAAATTAACGAATATTCGTCCATTAACAGCAGCTATCAAGGAGTTCTTCTCGAGTTCTCAGCTGTCACAGTTCATGGATCAGCAGAATCCATTGGCAGAATTGACCAACAAACGTCGTATTTCTGCCTTAGGTCCAGGTGGTCTGACTAGAGATCGTGCCGGTTTTGAAGTACGTGACGTTCATAGTTCTCACTATGGTCGTATCTGTCCTATCGAAACCCCAGAAGGTCCAAACATCGGTTTGATTTCCAACCTGACTTCTTATGGTAAGATCAATGAATATGGATTTATTCAGACACCATATCGTATCGTTAAGAAAGATGGAACAGTAGAAGATGAAGCAATCTACTTATCAGCTGATGAAGAAGCGGATTATGTTATCGCGCAGGCGAATGAGGTTGTAGAAGGCCGTCTGATCAATGAAAATGTCGTTGCTCGTAAAGCGGGAGAAACCATCATCGCTAAACGTGAAGAAGTAGAATTAGCCGACGTTTCACCAAAACAGATCGTATCCGTGGCAACTGCCTGTGTACCATTCCTGGAAAATGACGATGCTTCTCGTGCCTTGATGGGTGCGAACATGCAGCGTCAGGCCGTACCTTTGTTACAGCCACATTCTCCATATGTAGGAACTGGTATCGAGTATAAGATCGCCAAGGATTCCGGTGTCGGTATCGTCGCAAAAGAAAACGGTATTGTTGAATATGTCGATTCTCAGCGCATCATCGTTAGTGGTGATGATGGAGAACGTCATGAATATCGTTTGCGTAAATTCCAGCGTTCTAACAATGGTACTAACATCAACCAAAGTCCAATCGTAAAAAAAGGTGAACGCATCGATAAGGGAGATATCCTAGCCGATGGACCATCTATGGAAAAGGGTGAACTTGCCCTTGGACAAAACGTTACTATCGCCTATATGACATGGTATGGCTACAACTATGAGGATGCCATCATCATGAGTGAGCGTTTGGTACGTGATGATGTGTATACGTCAATTCATATTGAAGAATACGACATTGATTGTCGTGAAACAAAATTAGGGCCAGAAGAAATTACTCGTGACATTCCTAACGTAAGTGAAGCAGCCTGCCGTAACTTAGACAGCCGTGGTATCATCATGGTTGGTGCGGAAGTACGCGAGGGTGACATTCTGGTTGGTAAAGTAACACCAAAAGGACAGAGTGAAATCTCTCCTGAAGAAAAACTGTTATTAGCTATTTTCGGTGAGAAATCCCGTGAAGTGCGTGACAACTCCTTGAAGGTACCTCATGGTGGTGCCGGTATCGTACATTCTATCCGTATCTTCAAAAGAAGTGAAGGTCATGATCTGCCACCTGGAGTTAATGAAACCGTAAAAGTTTACATCGTTCAGAAACGTAAGATTTCTGAAGGTGATAAGATGGCCGGCCG
Organism: Longicatena sp. 210702-DFI.1.196; assembly: GCF_020563125.1. Lineage (NCBI taxonomy): Bacteria > Bacillati > Bacillota > Erysipelotrichia > Erysipelotrichales > Erysipelotrichaceae > Longicatena > Longicatena sp. 210702-DFI.1.196. The sequence goes on from NZ_JAJCPX010000025.1 coordinate 42,288, forward strand.
TCATGGTAATAAAGGTGTCATCTCCAAGATCTTACCGGTTGAGGATATGCCATATATGCCAGATGGAACGCCAATTGATATCATGTTGAACCCATTCGGTGTGCCATCTCGTATGAACATCGGACAGGTTCTGGAAATCCATTTAGGATATGCCGCTAAGAAACTGGGCGTGAAATTCTCCACACCGGTATTCGATGGTATCAACAACCAGGAATTAAGCGACATCATGAAAGAAGCCGATATGACCGTAGATGGTAAACAGGTACTGTACGATGGACGTACCGGTGAACCATTCGATGAACGTATTTCTGTCGGTGTTATGTACATGATCAAACTGGCGCACATGGTTGACGATAAGCTGCATGCCCGTGCAACCGGACCTTACTCCTTAGTAACGCAGCAGCCATTAGGTGGTAAAGCACAGAATGGTGGTCAGCGATTCGGTGAGATGGAGGTTTGGGCACTGGAAGCTTATGGTGCTGCCCATACACTGCAGGAAATCTTGACGGTAAAATCTGATGATATCGTAGGACGTACTAAGACTTATGAAGCAATCATCAAAGGAAAAGATATTCCTGAACCAGGCATTCCTGAATCCTTCCGCGTATTGAAACATGAGTTACAGGCATTAGCCATCGATGTGAAGATGCTGGATGAAGACGGAAATGAAGTCGATATCAACAAAGAAGAATCAAGTGAACCTGCTGCACTGCCACCAATTCCACAGGAAGAAGTTGTCAGTGAAGAGGATATCAATGATATAAATGAAGATGTTGAAGTTGAAGATGATGAAGTGCTTTTGGATGATGAAGAAAACATGGATGACTTCGACGAAGATGTATTAATTGCAGAAGATGATGAACAAGTAGAGGAGGCGTAAGTAGATGAGTGTTAATGATTTTGCCTCAATTCAGGTGAGCCTAGCATCTCCTGAAAGAATCCATGAATGGAGTCATGGTGAAGTTAAAAAACCGGAAACAATCAATTATCGTTCCCAGAAACCGGAACGTGACGGATTGTTCTGTGAACGTATTTTCGGACCTAGCAAGGACTGGGAATGTTATTGCGGTAAGTATAAGAAAGTACGTTATAAAGGTGTTGTCTGTGACCGCTGTGGTGTAGAAATCACCAAATCCAGTGTTCGTCGTGAACGTATGGGACACATTGAATTGGCTGCACCGGTAGCACACATCTGGTATTTACGCGGTATTCCTAGCCGTATGGCACTGCTGCTGGATGTAACACCAAAACAATTGGAAGAAGTAGTATATTTCGTATCCTGGATCGTAACAGATCCTAAGGATACGAATCTGGAATACAAACAGATCTTATCTGAAAAAGAATATCGTGAATATATGGCACTGTACGGTCCTGGAAGCTTTACGGCACAGACTGGTGCAGAAGCTGCTTTGACCCTGTTGAAAGAAGTTGACCTAGAATTAGAATACAAACACATTCAGGAAGCTTTGGAAAATGCGCAGGGTGAAAAACGTAAGAAATTAATCAAGCGTTTGGATACCGTAGAAGCTTTCCGTAATTCTGACAATAAGCCAGAATGGATGGTTATGACAGTAATTCCGGTAATCCCACCTGATTTAAGACCAATGCTGCAGTTAGATGGTGGACGTTTCGCGACAAGTGATCTAAATGATTTATATCGTCGTGTCATCACACGTAACAACCGTTTGAAGAAGCTGTTAGAGTTGGGAACTCCTGCTATCATCGTACAAAACGAAAAACGTATGCTGCAGGAAGCAGTTGATGCTTTGATCGATAATGGTCGTCGTTCTAAACCAATTACCGGTGCCGGCGGACGTGCTTTGAAGTCTTTATCACATTCCTTAAAGGGTAAACAAGGACGTTTCCGTCAGAACTTATTAGGTAAACGTGTTGACTTCTCCGGTCGTTCTGTAATCGCCGTAGGACCAGATTTGAAGATGTATCAGTGTGGTATTCCACGTGAAATGGCAATTCAGCTGTTTAAACCATTTGTTATTAATGAAATCGTAAATCAGGAAATCGCCAGCAATCCAAAGACAGCAGAGAAACTGATTGATCGTCAGGATCCACGTATTTGGGATATCGTTGAAAAGGTAATTGATGGCTATCCTGTCTTAATGAACCGTGCCCCTACGCTGCACCGTTTAGGTATTCAGGCGTTTAAACCAAAACTGGTAGAAGGACGTGCATTGCGTCTGCATCCATTAGTATGTACTGCCTTTAATGCCGACTTCGATGGTGACCAGATGGCTGTCCATGTACCATTGAGTGAAGAAGCAAGAGCTGAAGCCTTAGTGATGATGTTAGGTTCTAACAATATCCTTGGTCCAAAGGATGGAAAACCAATCGTTACCCCAGGTCAGGATATGGTCATGGGTAACTTCTATCTGACGATGGAAGAAACGGCTGAAGAATTCCATGATGAAGCGCAGCGCTATTTATCTGTCGATTGTCCAAAATCAGCAGCTATGTGGCAGCGTTATGGAGATAATGAAGGACATGTCTTCGGTAGCATCAATGAAATTTTGATGGCTTATGAAACAGACCAGATTCATTTACATTCTCGTATTGCCATTCCGGCAAGAGCATTAAATAAAACAAGCTTTACGGATGAACAGCAGAAACAGTATTTGCTGACAACAGTTGGTAAGGTTATCTTTAACAACATGTTCCCTAGCGACTTCCCATTCTTGAATGAGGTAAGTGCAGCCAATTTCCAGGCAACACCGGAAAAGTATTTCCTGGATATGGGAAAAGATGTAAAAGAAGCTATCCGTAATTTACCTGTAACACCTGCTTTCAAGAAAAAAGACTTAGGTAAGATCATCGGTGAGATCTTCAAACGTTACAGTACTGAAAAAACATCTGAAATCCTTGACCAGATCAAGGATATGGGATTCAAATATTCTACAGTTGCCGGTGTTACGGTATCCTTAAGTGATATCGAGGTTGCTCCTCATAAAGAAGAGCATGTGGAATATGGTAAAGCCAAAGCCGAAGAATTAAAAACCCTGCGTAAGAAAGGTAAGCTTACGATGCAGGAGTGGGAACGTCACTTAAATAAGCTGTGGGCAGATGTCAAAGATGATATCGCCGAAGAGCTGTTAGGTAACTTGCCACGTAAAAACCCAATCAACATGATGGCGCGTTCTGGTGCCCGTGGTAATACGTCAAACTTTACTCAGTTAGCTGGTATGCGTGGTCTGATGGCGAAACCATCACAGTCCAAATCAGCGAAGGGTGAATATGTACCAAGTATCATCGAGGTTCCTATCTATTCATGTTTCCGTGAAGGTCTGAATGTGTCTGAGTTCTTTATCTCAACACACGGTGTGCGTAAAGGTCTGACCGATACCGCATTGAAGACTGCCGAATCTGGATATCTGACACGTCGTTTGGTTGACGTTGCCCAGGATGTTATCGTTAAACAGGAAGACTGTGGTACAGATAAAGGGTACTGGGTAGAAGCTATCGTAGATCGCAAAACGAATACGATTATCGAATCTTTGTATGATCGTTTAGTTGGCCGTTATACAAAACAAGAAGTTACAGATCCTAAGACAGGTGAAGTCATCATTGAAAGTGATGAATTCATCACGGAGCCAATTGCGCAGCGAATTGTAGATGCTGGTGTTGAAGGCTTATATATCCGAAGCGCATTTACTTGTAAATCTATTTACGGTGTATGTAAGAAATGTTATGGTCGTAACATGGCAACCGGTAAAGATGTTGAAGTTGGCGAAGCTGTTGGTATCATGGCTGCCCAATCTATCGGTGAACCAGGTACACAGCTGACCATGCGTACTTTCCATACCGGTGGTGTAGCAAGTGCTGATGGTGGAGATATCACACAGGGTCTTCCTCGTGTCGAGGAGCTGTTTGAAGCTCGTTGTCCTAAGGGTGTAGCTGTATTAGCTCAGATTACCGGTGAAATCACATCGATTAATCAGATTGAAACAGGTTACGAAGTAGTTGTCGCAAATGATAAAGAAAGTATTACGCATAAGGTGACTTTGGTACAGGCAATTCGTCCTTGGATGAAGGTTGGTGCACATGTCGAAGCTGGTGACAAAATTACGGAAGGTCAGGTTGACCCTAAGGAATTATTAAAGGTTGCTGGTGTACGTCAGGTACAAAACTACATTCTAAAAGAAGTTAAGAAAGTATATGCTAGCCAGGGTATTGAAATCAGTGACAAGCATATTGAAGTTATGATTCGCCAGATGCTGCGTAAAGTAGTCGTTCTGGAAGGCAATGATACACACTTGAATCCAGGTGTGCAGGTATCCTTGACCGAAATCACGAAAATCAACCGTCAGGCATTGTTAAGCGGTAAAACACCGGCTACTTTCAAACCGGTATTGTTGGGTATTTCTAAGGCATCTGTTGAAACAGACTCCTTCTTATCGGCAGCATCTTTCCAGGAAACAACGAAAGTTCTGACGGATGCAGCAATCAAAGGTAAGAAAGATTACCTGATTGGTTTGAAAGAAAATGTTATCATCGGTAAGCTGATTCCAGCTGGAACCGGCTGCAAAGCTGATCGCCAGACAAATGAAATCATTGCGGAAAGAGCAGAAGAGTTACGCGAAGAGCGTATCGAACGTAATGCGAAACCAGATGATGATCAATTTATGGCATATGTACCTTCACCTGAGAAATTAACAAGTGAAATGGTACAGAAAATCATGGATGGTGAAGATGTATCTGATGAAGAAATTGGAATTAAACAGCCAATTCTTCCGGAATTACACGATTAACAATCCTAAAGGATATCAAGAAGGAGTTCTTACGATGTAGGAACTCCTTTTGTGATTATCAAAAGTATCTATATCAAGAGGCAAATTCGTAAAGCGATAGAAAGAATTTCTGCCTAGATCATATGGAATAGCAGATTAGTAAAAATAATCTGAAATAATCATAAAAAAGTTATTATTTTGATTGACAGGAACGATATAATTTGATATTATATACAGGCACTCAACGAGAGTGACATCCACCAAACAGTGGATGCTATCGGTCTTTGAAAACTGAACAGGAAACGTCAATT
>NZ_JAJCPX010000026.1:0-45858 GCF_020563125.1 Longicatena sp. 210702-DFI.1.196
GAGCCCCTTGGGGCGATTACGTAAAAACCACCAGCTAAGCTGGTGGATATTTATTTATATGATTCATCCATGCATTCGATAACAAAACATTTTGTAATTTGCATCGGAAAAGAAACGACATTCTTATGAAAGACTTTTGGCTTAAAATTCACACTTTAAAATCCATCTGCTTTCCTGTATAATAATGCCTAAAGAATAAGGGGAGTGAGGATATGGAAGTTGTTGAAAATCATTTTTCACAGGGATTAAAAGATGGCATTCCGATTGGCTTAGGATATTTATCTGTATCCTTTACGTTTGGTATGATGGCGGTTTCCAATGGAGTTCCTGTAGAGGTAGCTGTAATGATATCGCTCACCAATCTTACCAGTGCCGGACAATTCAGTGCCTTATCTTTGATGTTGGAGAGTGCTTCTTTACTAGAATTGGCGCTATCGCAATTTATCATTAATCTACGCTATGCCTTAATGTCCTTATCTTTAACACAGAAGGTAGACAAGCATATGAAAACATATGAGCGAGCTTTGATTGCTTATGGTGTTACCGATGAAATATTTGCTTTAGCAAGCTCTACCTATGAAAGAGTAGGAAAATGGTATATGTCTGGTCTTATCCTATTTCCTGTTTTCTGCTGGACAATGGGAACTTTGTTAGGCGGAGCATTTACCACTTTAATGCCGGAAAGTCTGCGAAGTGCTTTAGGTATTGCGATTTATGGTATGTTTTTAGCCATTATCATTCCTCCCGCCAAAAAGTTAAAGAGTGTTCGCAAAGTTTTGATCTTAGCGATAGCGCTGAGCTGCCTCTTTTCAGCATGTGCTTCCTTTTTACCGATCTCTTCCGGTTTTGTTATTATTATCTGCACCGTTTGTGCTGCCGGCTTTGGCGCTTGGCTGTTCCCGGTGGAGGAGGTGTCTCATGAATAACTATCTTCCTTATATGGTTGTTATGGCACTGGTAACCTATCTGATTCGTATGGTGCCCTTGACTTTTTTTCAGAAGGAAATCAAAAGTCCTTTTATAAAATCATTTCTTTTCTATGTACCTTATGCGGTGTTAGGCGCAATGACCTTTCCAGCCATTTTTACCAGCGGAGGCAGTGTTCTGGCATCTACTGCCGGTTGTTTGATAGCCTTATATCTGGCATACAAAGGTAAGGGATTGTTAAGTGTGGCAGTGGCTGCTTGTATTATGGTATATCTAGTTGATTTGGTTTTCCCATTGCTATCATAAAGAAAGGCTGTGCATAGTTGTCACAGCCTATTTTAAACGTTTGTTTACATGATGGAAATAGCGTAATAATGCTAAAATTAATTCACGCTGATAATCGTCCAGTTTGTGAATTGCTGCGGATAAATAGGCATCAATGGCTTTTGCATCTTCATTATCGGTAGTAAAAATTTTACCTGGATCTAAGTGCAGTATTTCCGCAATCATGAAAAAGTCATCTAAGCGTATGGATGTCCTTCCCTGCAGCAGGCTGTTGATTGTCTGCGGGGATAAATGGAGCTTTTTTGCTAGTTGTTTTTGCGTCATATTATTGATCGCTAAGGCTTCTTTTATAATTTCCCCGTAGTTTCCCACCATAAGATCTCCTCCTCCCTTTATTTACCTATTATAACGGATAGAAAAGGTAAAATTAGAAAGATGAAACAAAAGCAATATTTTTCCATAAAATATTATAATTTTTCTTTAATCTGCCTATACGTAAGCATAAAAAGCGGCATACATAAGCATAGAGGTGGTTTTGATGAAACCAGAACAAAAGGATATAATCATGGCCTATGCTGTTTTAGTATTAGCCTTACTTTCTGGCATTCTGCTAGTTTTATTGTTCGCTTTTTTCATCCGTTAGCTTCCTTATCCATAGCAAATAAAGATTAATCTTTGCCTTTGTTTTCAAACAGCTTATCAAGTAACTGAAAGAACGATGCGTTTGCTAGTTGTCATCGTAAATTTGATAAAGTTTATCATTGTTGTTTTCATGATGCACAATATACATTGCGATCTGATCATTCAATTTGTTAGATGTGTTGTATAAAAAAAGGATTACCGTATGATAATCCTCTATTCTTCATAACTGTTTTTCATCAGTGCGTTATATGGAATAACCGCCATCCACCGGAATGCAAACTCCTGTGATATAATTAGAAGCATCGCTTGCCAACAGGGTAACAAGTCCATCGCTATCTTGATCCATTCCCCATCTGCCAATAGGGATTGCTGTTAATAAAGAAGTATCCCATTCTTCTTTTTCGCCCTGCAACGTACTGCCACAGCTCATGAAACCATATTGAATGGCGTTTACCTGTATCTGATCTTTGCCAAATTCCATTGCCAGATAACGCGTCATGGCCTCAATGGCACCATTACTGATGGCATAAGCACAATACGCTGAGGTATGTCTTGGCAAAATGCCGGTGGCGTTAATAATTTTTCCGCCATGTCCTTGCTTTTGGAATTGTCGTATGACTTCTAAGGAGAGAAAGAAGGCTGCACTTACATTAATATCATAAGCACTGTTCCATTCCAGTTTGGTTAGTTCTAAAGTTTCTTCTTTTTTTAAAATTGCCGCATAGTTTAATAATATATCAATATGCCCATAGGCTGCTAAAGCCTCTTTCATCACCTGATGGATAGCTCCTGGTGTTGTTAAGGATATAGTAAAAGAATGATAGTTACGACCGGTTGCCTCGATTGCTTTTTTCAGAGAACTGTCATCGCCGATACTGACGCCAAAGATATCTGCTCCTTGTTTCGCTAAGGCAAGTGCAGCATGATAGCCTAAGCCTTGGGAACAGCCACTCACCAATGCTACTTTTCCATAAAGATTCATATCCATGATCAAACCTCCTTGCATGTGTTAGTATGGGCAAGGTTTTTTTTCTCATACCTGTTGACAGACGATATACACGGTGTTATATTGTATATAGTCAATATATACAATATTGACACCCGGGAGGTAGTTTATGAATATCATCATCAGCAATTCCAGTGGGAAACCGATTTATGAACAAATCGTCGCACAGATCAAGCAGCTGATCATGACAGATGTCTTGAAAGAAGGGGACGCTCTTCCATCAATGCGAACGCTAGCAAAGGAACTTCGTATTTCGGTAATCACAACAAAGCGTGCTTATGAGGAATTAGAAAAAGAAGGGTTCATTGAAACCATCACTGGCAAAGGCAGCTTTGTGGCAGGAAAAGATAAAGAATTGATTCGTGAAGAACGTTATCGGCAGATCGAAGCACTTTTAGAAAAAGCGTGTGAAACAGCCAGAATGAATGGCATGACACTGGAAGAACTGCTGGATATTATGACACTTCTATACAAGGAGGAATAACGTATGGAACACATACTATCAATGCAGCATGTAACAAAGAATTATGGACGTTTTTGTCTGCAAGATATAACATTAGCTTTACCAAAGGGCTGTATTATGGGACTGATTGGCGAGAATGGTGCAGGAAAAACCACATTGTTAAAGACCATTTTAGGTATGATTCATGTGGATGAAGGGCAAGTGGAAATATTTCATTCATCCTTAAGTGAAGATGAGCGAAACATTAAAGAAAAGATTGGTACGGTGTTCAGTGAAGCCAGCTTTCCCGAAAACATGACGCCCCAACAGATGGATAAAGTGCTGTCATCCATTTATCAACAATGGGATACAACAGCATTTCACAACTATCTAAAGGAATTTCGTTTACCGCTTGATAAAAGCAATAAACAGTTTTCGCGCGGCATGAAGATGAAGCTGCAAATAGCGATTGCCTTGTCTCATCAAGCACAGCTGTTATTACTGGATGAGGCGACAAGTGGTCTTGATCCGGTTGCCAGAGAAGAAATTTTAGATATCTTATTAGATTTTATTCAAGATGAAGAGCATGCCGTTTTAATTTCCAGTCATATTACATCCGATATTGAAAAATGCTGTGACTATGTTACCTTTCTACATGAAGGAAAAATGTTATTGAGTACGGAAAAGGATGCCTTATTAGATACTTATGGCATCTGGCATTGTACGAAGGAAGAGCTGATGAAATTGGATCATCACGATTATCTTGCCTATCGCGTGAATGCGTTTGCTGTTGATGTGTTGGTAAAAGATCGTCAGCGTGTGATGCTTCAGCATCCGAATGCCGTTATGGATCCAGCAAGTTTAGAAGATATTTTGGTGTTTATGGTGAAAGGAGAAAAATAGCATGAAAGGATTAATTTTAAAGGATATTTATAATTTAGCAACGCTTTTCCGTATTTATACGATTTTACCGATCTTAGCGATTGTTATATCCTATAGCCAACATTCTTTAGGAATGCTACAATTTCTGCCGGCTTTTATCGGTATGTTTGCGACAATCAGCGCCTTTGCTTATGATGAACAAAGTAATTTTGACAGCTTTGCGATGACCCTCCCCATCAATCGTAAAGATATGGTGATTTCTAAATATGTGTTAGCACTGGTCTGCATCTTTGCCAGTATGCTGTTGTCGATGGTTTTAGGCGCACTGATCTTAATGTTTTCACAAGAACATTTTCAAACGGTTGAATTGTCTGGATTTCTTGCTGAATGCTGTGGAGTTGCCATAGCAATGCTGTTTTTAAATGCCATCATGCTGCCTATGATCATCAAATACGGCTCTATGAAAGCACGCGTATTGATTATAATCTGTTTCATGCTGTTAGGCTTTTTGGGTAGTTTTGTCATTTCGCATATTGGCGGTATATTGCCCCAAAATTTCTTTATCTTCCTGCATGATTTCAAAGACTGGCTATTGCCTGTAAGCTTTCTTGGCGCTTTGTTTATTCTGTTGATCAGTGCCCTATCTTCCATGCATCTTATGAAACAAAAAGAGTTTTAAAAGGATGGATGTATTGGTGTTATAATGAAAGGGAAAGAAGGCGATCGTATGAAGGTGATCTTCCTTGATATCGATGGTGTATTATATCCCTGTCGTAAACGTATTTCCCCATATACAACATTTCGTTTTGACCGCGAACAGCTAGTGAAGCATTATCAATGTGCAGCGATACGTGATTTATCGGATTATGATTTAGCCTGTGCGCAGAATGGGTTTGCTCATAGTGCAATACAGCTGCTAAAAACGCTTATTCAGAAAAGCAATGCTGTTATTGTTATCAGCTCATCCTGGAAATTCTCGCATACCCTGCCCCAGTTAAAAGCCTTGTTTGCCTTTTATGCATTGCAGGATGCCATTGTTGATAGCACAAGCAATGACTATGGCTTTTTAAAAACTCCGGCCATTCGAGCATACCTAAAAGATCATCCCAATATTACACAGTATATCGTTGTCGATGATTTAAATATGGAAAATGAATTTCATGAGCATGCCATCACCTGTCCGGATCTTTTTGATGAAGCCTGCTATCAGAAAGCACTCAATGTTTTATCACATTAAGTTCATATACATGAGATAAAATGCTTATTATCTATAATACGAGTAGGATATCTTTCTATATATAATAATTGAATAGGAATGCTTAGGATGATACTAGCATTCTCTGCTTACTATTTGTTATCAAGACAGCACAAAATATGTGCTGTTTTTTTGCGTGTTTTGTTTGCTGATCCTTCCTTGGAAGCATAATCAGTAGCTTTTTCGTTTATTTCTTAGGTGGCATGAGCAACTTCTATGAGACAAAATTGATTTAACAAGTTATAGAATTTCCAATAATATTTTCGTTACATAGCCATCTTCTTCACGCTGTGCAATATCAGCAATCAGATATTCTTCATAGGCAAATTCACCTAACACATATCCTTTATTATCTGTGTAGGCCAGCATCTTATCATATGTTTGCTGAATGTATTGATAACTGCCTTTATGCCAACCACATAAATAGTTACCCCTTGCGCGTTTTTTTAATTGTTGATGGTCATATTCGGCAACGATCTGATAGAGATAGGAAAAATTAAAGTTATCCTGTTTGCGGATATTTTCAATTCTGACCATCGTACCGACACTTTCTTGAACAGCGATATGATGCTCTTTCACAAAGTGAATATATTCTTCCATATAATTGGCGAAACTGCGATCTGTGGCGTTTTCCATGTCCTTACTACATAATAAAGTGGCATTTGGCAATGTGACGACACCGATTTCATCATGCTGATGTGCAAGTGCCGAAGTTGTTGCTTGCTGCATCCAGTTCATCATGCGCTTAATGCTTTCCAGCTGTGCGATTTGTGAATCAATATCCGCATATTTTTCATCTAACAAACGTAAAAACATTTGCGGATCACGTTGTTTCAGATAGATTCGAATAGCCGAAAGAGACATCCCCATCTTTTTCAGATTGGTAATAACCAAAAAGGTGTCATATTGATGATACGAATAATAGCGATAGCCATGCTCATCTCTATAAGCCGGTTGAAACAGATGAATTTCATCATAATGAAATAAGACATGTTTGGCTACTCCACAGATTTTCGCAAATTCTCCGGCTGTTAAATAGTTCTTCTTTTTCTTCATAATTCTACTCCATTCGCGCTGAACTTTGCTCTTTTGTATATGATAGTATAAGTGTCAAAGGACGTCAATATCCCGAAAGTGGCTATAAATAGTTACAGATATAGGGATAGTTACGGTATATGTATAATGAAAAATTGATTTTCTGGAAATTTCAATAATCGACGTATATCGACTTTTATTTATACCTTAAAATTCATATAGTAACTTTGGTCTTTGTCTAGCGTATACGAGGGGGAAACATAGAATGATCAAAGAAACAAAAAAAGCAATTATAATGGAAATTACTGATGTCCTTCGCGATATTGGAATGCCTGCACATGTCAAAGGCTTTTATTACGTAAGGGAAGCTATACATATGGTTTATCATGATGCTTCATTGCTAGACCATATGATGGATGGTGTATACGCAACAATTGCAGAGCGCCATCAAACTTCTATGCAAAGCGTAGAACGCGTGATCCGTGCTGCTATTGAAATTACTTGGCTACGCGGCAACACGGAAGAAATCATGCGTATTTTTCATAACACGATTGACGGCCGTAAAGCTCGTCCTACAAACAAGGAGTTTATTGCTCTTTTGGTGGATTATTTAAACATTAAGCATATGTAAGATACTAGACAAAGACCAGCAGTGATGCACTATTTCGCTATTGTAAGTGCATTGCTGCTTTTTGTTTGCCATTATACTAGAAATAGGGGGGGTTCGCAAGAGGGTGTATACGAAAGAAAGAGGCTTTGCTTACTGCTTTTTTTTTCGAAAAATAATTGAACGGCTATTTTCGGAAAGAGATGAAGAAAGAAACGAACCTATAGGGTAACAATGCTAATGAAGGATGAATAAGAGGAAAAAAACGGATGAAAATTGCATGAACAAGAGGAAGGAGGATGATGAAAAAGGAAGAGAAGATGAGCGAATCCATGAAAAAAGACTTGACTATAAGGTAACCTTATAGTTTATGATGATAAAGCTTATAAAGGAAAGAAGGGGTGACATGAAATTAATATTACATTATTTAAAAAACTATAAGCTGCTGTTTTTTATCAATGTATTATCAGTCTTTGGCTTTGCCTTGGTAGAACTGGGAATACCAACAATCGTCGCACAAATGATCGATGTCGGCGTCATGCAGCAGGATCAAGATTATATCTATCAGATGGGACTTGTCATTCTGATAATTTCCATTCTGGGGGTAGCCGGAACAATTCTTTTAGGCTATTGTTGTGCAAGAATATCGACGGCGATCACAAGAGATATCCGTAATGATATCTTTCGCAAAGCGCAGCAGTTTACGGCTCATGAATTTAATCAGTTTGGAATATCCAGTATGATCACCAGAACAAACAATGATGCATTTCAGATTCAGATGTTTGTTAATGTATTATTGCGTACAGCGCTTATGACACCGGTGATGTTTATTATCAGCTTTATCATGACCGCTAGAGCATCGTTACCATTAAGCGGTATTATTGCGGCAACGATTCCACTGATTATTTTCGGAGTGTTTATCGTCGCTAAGATTTCTAAGCCAATCAGTGAAAAGCAACAGCGCTCTTTAGATACACTCAATCGGATTTCACGGGAAAATCTGAGTGGTATTCGCGTGATTCGCAGTTTCGATAACGATGGGTATGAACAAGAACGTTTTAATGCATGTAACCATGACTTTACCGGTTATTCAAAAAAACTATTTAAGCTGATGTCGTTGACCTCACCGATTTTCTTTATGCTGATGAATGTTGCAGGCTTATGCATTTTCTATGTGGCAAGTCTTTTGATTGCGGATGGTAATCTGCAAGTCGGGCAACTGGTAGCGTTCATGGATTATTTATTCCATGCCATGTTCTCAATCATGCTGTTTTGCACGGTTTTCATGATGTATCCAAGAGCAGAGGTAAGTGCGAAACGTATTACGGAAGTCTTTACGACAAAGCCTTTGATACAAAATCCCAAACAGGGGGTTTGCCAAGGCAATGAAGCAGGCAGCATTGTCTTTGATGATGTGACCTTTGTATATCCGGATGGAGAAGAGCCGGTTTTAAAACATGTCAGTTTTGCGGCCCAAAAGGGAGAGACGATTGCCTTTATCGGGAGTACGGGAAGTGGTAAAAGTACGTTGATTAATCTGATTCCACGGTTTTATGATGTGAGTGAGGGACAGATTCGTATCGATGGAGTTGATGTCAAGGATTATGATGTGTTTGCTCTGCGTGCAAAATTAGGGGTCATTCCGCAAAAAGCGATGTTGTTTTCCGGAACCATCAAAGATAATATCTGTTTTGGCAAGCCAGATGCCAGTGAAGAAGAGATTCTTCATGCGATAAAAGTAGCACAGGCATATGATTTTATCATGGAAAAAGAACATGGTTTGAAGGAAAAAATCAGTGAAGGGGCAACCAATGTCTCCGGTGGTCAGAAACAGCGATTATCAATTGCCAGAGCATTAATCAGAAGACCGGATATCTATATTTTTGATGATTCATTTTCCGCTCTTGATTTTAAGACAGATGCAACATTACGGAAAGAGTTAAAGAAGGAAACAAGGGATGCTATTGTCATGGTCGTGGCACAGCGTATTTCTTCCATCATGGATGCAGATCGTATCGTCGTGCTGAATGAAGGAGAAGTCGTTGGTATCGGTACGCATCGCGAATTATTAAAAAGCTGTGCGATTTATCATGAAATTGCTTTATCACAGCTAAGTGAGGAGGAATTGGCATATGAAGACGACTAAACGAAAATTCCTAGATTCCTTACGTGGTATTGGAGCCTTTGTGGCTCCCTATAAAAGGGCCTTCCTCTTTGCTATTCTCATGATTGTCGTATCCACGGCAGGGATGGTCATCGCCCCTTCCATTGAAGGAAATATTACCTCAGTGTTATATGCCGATGTGAAACGAGCAAGTGATCTACAGCATGTGGCGATAAGCTTTGAGCGCATCTTCTCCATCATGGTAACCTTAGTAGGCGTTTATCTTGTTAAAACGATTGGCCAGGCATTAAGTGTTATTTATTTGACCAATGCCATCCAAAATGCTATGCAGGATTTACGTGATGCTTTGCAAAATAAGATACGGAAATTGCCTGTGCGCTATTTTGATTCTCATCATTATGGCGATATCTTGAGCCGTATTACCAATGATGTAGATGCGATATCCAATGCTTTTCAACAAAGCTTTTCACAGATCATTTCCGGTGTGTTAACCATCTTATTAGCCCTTGTTATGATGTTTCGTTTGAATGTAGTCATGGCTTGTACGGCAGTATTGATCATACCGGGGATGCTGCTTATCACCATTACGATTGTTCGCCATTCGCAGAAACGTTTTGCGGCACAACAAAATGCTTTGGGGAATTTGAATGGGGCAATTACCGAGATGTATACCGGTTATAATGAAATCCTCTTATACAATCGACAGGAAGCATCGATTGATGAATTTAAACGTTTAAATGAAGAATTACGTAACAATGCCTGTAAGGCACAATTTGTGTCCAGTGCAATCCAACCATTAAACTCTTTGGTTACGTATATTGTGATTGGTGTGATCGCCATTATGGGAACTTTGCGTTCTTTGGCTGGTCATTTTGATCCCGGTGAATTACAGGCCTTTATCCGTTATATATGGCAGGTAAATGATCCTTTATCTCAAGTATCATCCTTATCTTCTCAATTGCAATCGGCATTTGCGGCCATCGGGCGTGTGTTAGATATTTTAGAAGAAGAGGAAGAAGTACCAGAAGCAGTTGTGACAAAAGATGTGTCAACAATTCGCGGAGATGTTTGTTTCTCACATGTGAACTTTGGTTATCATGAAGAAACACTGATGCAGGATTTGAATATCCAAGTGAAGCATGGGCAAATGGTTGCCATTGTCGGTCCGACCGGCGCCGGTAAGACGACCTTGATCAATCTGCTGCTGCGTTTTTATGATGTAAAAGGCGGCAGAATTCAGATTGATGGTATGGATATTCGTGATATGAAACGTGGTGAATTACGTTCCTTATTTGGGATGGTGTTGCAGGATACTTGGTTATTTCAGGGATCTATTTATGATAATATCCGTTATGGTCGCTTAGATGCCCGTAAGGATGAAATCATCGATGCGGCAAAAATGGCCAATGTCCACCACTTTATTCGCACCTTGCCAGATGGTTACCATAGTATTATCAATGAAGAAGCGAATAATATCTCACAAGGTGAAAAACAGCTTCTTACGATTGCCAGAGCCATCTTAAAAGACCCTAAGATATTAATTCTTGATGAAGCGACTTCTAGTGTCGATACCCGTTTGGAAAAAATGTTGCAGGATGCTATGCGCAAGGTGATGAAGGGAAGAACCAGCTTTGTGATAGCCCATCGCTTAAGTACGATTCGCAATGCGGATTTGATTTTAGTCATTCAACATGGGGATATCGTAGAACAGGGAACACATGAGGAATTGATGAAAAAACAAGGGTTTTATGAGAAATTATACAATGCACAATTTGCTCAACAGGAATAATAGAAAGGTATGCTTACTACCATCTTTTGCATGTTCGCTAGACGCTTTAGATCATCGTAAGCCTAAAAATGAACATGATTTAAAACATTTATTCTTAATCTTATAACAGGAATGGGCTTTTTAGCCCATTCCTGTCTTCCTATTTACAATCGTAAAAATGATTGCAAGTTATTATATTAAGTATTATAATACTATAGGTTATGTATATATAAATGCATTAAGAAGGAGTGTTTATATGCTGGATATTATATTTGAGAATCCTTTTTATATAAAACATCGTGAATTCGTATTATGCATGGTAGATTTGTTTATCGTAGTCGTTTCCTTTTTTTTAGCTTATTGGTCTAAAATTGATTTTGACTTTGATTCTGTCGGTCAAATAGATATAATGAAAGTTCTAATGGCTCTGTTTGTTATTTTAATCGTCTATGCCATTAGTTTTTTTGCATTTAAGATTCATAAGAGTTTATGGAAATACATTAGCTTGATTGAGACGTTTCGTATTAGTCTATCTGTGATTTGTGCAAGTATTGTCTTAATTATTTTCATCCTATTGACTTCCATCAACCGATTTTATATCAGTGTGGTCTTTGTGGCTGGATTATTAACGATCCTAATGATGTTTAATGTGCGTTTAGGATATCGTCTGTTAAGAAGATATACGGCAAAAAGTGAAGAGCCTAAGAAAAATGTCATTATCATCGGTGCAGGCGATGGTGGTTATATATTATTAAAAGAAATTTTACAAAATGATAAAATGCATGCGAATGTTGTAGGCTTCGTGGATGATCAGCGAGTACATAAGATGATTAGCGGATATACCGTATTAGGCAGTACGTATGATTTACCGGAAATCGTCAATAAATATAAAGTGAATGAAGCATATATCGCAATACCAAGTGCATCGAAAGCAGAAATTCGACGCATGAACGATATCTGCCAGTCTTTGAAATTAAAAACAAAGATCATGAAAGAAGCGGAAACATTATTAGAAGATGATGAAAAAGCGTATCCAATTGAAGATATTTCCATTGAGGATTTACTAGGCCGTGGAGAAATCCATTTAGAACAAGAAGAAATTGGTTCTTATATCACCAATCGTACGATTGCCGTGACAGGTGCAGGCGGCTCTATCGGTTCTGAATTATGTCGGCAGATCGTAAAGTTTTCACCTGCTCGTCTATTGATGATTGATATCAATGAAAATGCCCTTTATATGTTGGAACAGGAGTTTAACCGCAATCGCATGCATGGTAAACTAAATGATAAGATTGAAATCATATCGCTGATTGCCTCGATTCGTGATTATACAGCGATGGATGAGCTATTTAAACAATATAAGCCCAATGTTGTTTTTCATGCTGCCGCACATAAACATATGCCCCTTATGGAAACACGTCCTCAAGAAGCTATAAAAAACAATGTGTTTGGCACCCATTCTCTCATTCAGGTGTGTATAAAAAATAAGGTTTCACGCTTTATCATGATTAGTACAGATAAGGCGGTAAATCCAACAAATGTCATGGGTGCGACAAAACGCATGACGGAAATGATCACACAGGCTTATGGTGATAATGGTATCACCAAAATGGCAGCTGTGCGTTTTGGCAATGTATTAGGCTCTAATGGATCTGTCATCCCTATTTTTAAAAAGCAGATAGCGGAAGGCGGTCCCCTTACCATTACCGATAAAAAGATCATTCGCTATTTTATGACGATACCAGAAGCTGCGCAACTGGTGTTACAGGCCGGTTTTTATGCGGATAAAGGGGAAATTTTTGTTTTAGATATGGGAGAACCGGTAAAAATATTGGATTTAGCAGAGAAAATGATTCGCCTGTCCGGGTTGCGTCCTTATGAAGATATTGATATCATTGAGATAGGACTGCGTCCTGGGGAAAAGATGTTTGAAGAATTGCGGTTGGATGGAGAAGTAACCGTAAAAACGAAAAACGATTTAATATTTAAAAACAATGTGATGGGAATCACGAAAGAAGAAGTTGAAGAAAAATTAAAAACGTTAAGCAAAGCGTTACTCGATAATTTAAGCAAGGAGCAATATCGCGAGGTTATGTTAAACGTCATTGCGAATGAAGGAATGGAAAATGTATGAATGAGAACTTGAAAAAAATGAATATTCCATTTTCACCACCCGATATTACGGAAAGTGAAGTAAAGGAAGTAATTGATACGTTGAAATCAGGCTGGATTACGACCGGTCCGAAAACAAAGGAATTGGAAAAGGGAATTGCTGCATATTGTGAAACAAAGCGTGCTGTCTGTTTGAATTCAGCGACATCCGCATTAGAAATGACCTTATATTTATTAGGGATAGGTCCAGGAGATGAAGTTATCGTTCCCGCCTATACGTATACCGCAACCTGTAGTCCAATTTGTCATGTCGGTGCTACTTTAGTTATGATCGATATGGCCAAAGATAGCTTTGAAATGGATTATGCCCGCGTTGCAGCGGCTGTGAATGAAAAGACAAAAGCCATCATTCCTGTGGATTTGGGTGGTGTCTTATGTGACTATGAAAAACTTTATGAAGAAATAGCGAAAGTCCGCCACTTTTATACGCCAAGCACGCCTATCCAAAAAGCATTTACACAACCCATCATCATAGCGGATTGTGCACATGGTTTTGGGGCAGTGAAAAAGGGTAAAAAAGCAGGAAATTGGGCAGATTTTACAATATTCTCCTTTCATGCGGTTAAAAATTTAACGACTGCGGAAGGAGGAGCTGTCACTTGGAAACCGGTGCCTGGTTTTGCGGATGCGTGGATTTATCAGCAATATCAATTATTGTCTTTGCATGGGCAGACGAAGGACGCATTGCATAAAAACCAATCAGGTGCTTGGGAATATGATATTGTTGCGCCGACATTTAAATGTAATATGACGGATTTGCATGCGGCATTAGGGTTAGCGCAATTACGTCGCTATGATGCAATGTTGGCACGCCGACATGAAATCATTCAATATTATAATCAACACTTAAAAAGTGAAAACATTTTCTTATTAAATCATAAGGATGCCAATCATCAATCCTCCGGACATTTATATATAACAAGAATCAAAGGCATCCGTGAACAACAGCGCAATGAGATTATTATGGCAATGGCTGAAAGGGGAATCAGCTGCAATGTGCATTATAAGGCATTGCCAATGTTAAGCGCCTATCAGCATTTAGGTTTTAAAAGGGAAGATTATCCAAATGCATGTGAATTGTATGAAAATGAAATCACCCTGCCTCTATATAGTTCTTTACAGGATGGGCAGGTGGAATATATTATCCGCAATTATAAAGAGGTGTTGGAGGAATATACATGCGGTTAAAGCAATGGGAGGATTTGCCTGAGAAGATGAAGAATGATAAGGTATTGCCTTATTATGATATAATAAAAAAGAAAACAGCAAGTCTGCTATGGAAAAGAGTATTTGATATTTGTCTGTCAGTCGTGCTGCTTGTTGTTTTATCTTGGCTCTTTTTGATCCTGGCGATCTTAATTAAAAGGGATTCTTGTGGTCCTGTTTTATATCGACAAACACGCATAACACAGTTCTATAGACCATTTACCATATATAAATTTCGTACGATGACAGATCATGGTGAGCAAATGGGAGCATTGGTAACTACGCAAAATGATATGCGTATTACCAAAATAGGAAAAAAGATACGAAAATATCGTTTGGATGAATTGCCACAGCTGGTGAATGTTTTAAAAGGTGATATGACATTTGTGGGTACACGTCCCGAAGTTCTTAAGTATGTGGAATGCTATGACGAGGAGATGTATGCGACTTTATTAATGCCGGCAGGTATTACCTCATTAGCAAGTATTCGCTTCAAAGATGAAGAAAAGATATTATCTGCGTATAGTGAGCAGGAAATAGATAAGGCTTATCAAAGCGTTATTTTACCTAAAAAGATGCAATACAATTTAGATTATTTAAGAAAATTCAGTTTTTTTTATGATTTACAATTATGTTTTCAAACGATCATTGCGGTATGTAAGAAGTAAAGGGTGAGTAATATGAAAGATTTGATATCCATTGTAACGCCAACCTACAATGGAGAAAACTTTATAGCAGAAACAATTAAAAGCGTACAGGCGCAAACATATGAACATTGGGAAATGCTCATTGTCGATGATTTATCTACGGATAATACGGTAGAAATCGTAAAGGCATTTGCAGCCCAAGATGCCCGAATCAAATTTTTCATATTACCGGAAAAAGGCGGAGCATCCCTTGCCCGCAATAAGGCAATAAGGGAAGCGAAGGGAGCCTATATCGCTTTTCTGGATGCAGATGATCTATGGAAACCAGAGAAGCTAGAAAAGCAACTGGCTTTTATGAAAGAAGCGCAAGTAGCCTTTTGTTATCACCATTATTCCTTAATAGATGAAGCAGGACAAGCGTTACATATTCGCAGGATCGCACCAGAAAAACTTTCCTTTCATAGAGCCTTATTAGGCTGCTCCATCGGTTGTTTAAGTGTCATGTATCATGCCAAAGCAGTAGGCTTGATTCAAATTGAGCGATTAGATAAACGCAATGATGATGCATTATGGCTGAAAATATTAGAAAAATGCCAATGGGGTCGCTTATTGGATGAGGACTTAGCGTACTATCGCATTGTTGAACGTTCCTTATCTTCAGGATCAAAAGTAAAATTGCTGAAGTATCATTATCGTCTGTATCGTAACATCATGAACTATCATGCAATAAAGAGCCTGTATTATACAATTTGTAATGTTTTTGTTTATTTTTATAATAAAAAAAGGAGGGAGATTAGACTATGAAGATTGCCGTTGCCGGTACGGGATATGTGGGACTTTCCATTGCGGTTCTCTTATCTCAAAAACATGAGGTAGTTGCTTATGATATCCTTCCGGAAAAGGTGGATATGATCAATCATCGCATATTGCCGATTAAAGATGCAGAAATGGAAACTTATTTTCAAGAAAAAGAATTGCATTTAAGAGCAACCAATGATGCGCAAGAGGCCTATCGTGATGCTGATTACATTGTCATTGCAACACCGACCAATTATGATGATCAACAAGATCACTTTGATACAAGTGCCGTTGAAAGTGTAATCGAAGAGGCACTCGCATATAACCGACATGGCAGCATTGTTATCAAATCAACGATACCGGTAGGATATGTCAAAAAAGTCAGAGAAAAATATCAGACACAGCGTATTCTGTTTTCTCCTGAATTTTTACGCGAAGGCAAAGCTTTGTATGATAACTTATATCCATCACGTATCGTTGTGGGAGAGCAAAGCGAAGAAGCAAGGATTTTTGCGGAACTGTTGAAAGAAAGCACTTGTGTCAAGGATGTGCCGGTGCTCTTAACTCAGCCTACCGAAGCCGAAGCAATTAAATTATTTGCCAATACTTATTTGGCAATGCGTGTGGCATTTTTTAATGAAATCGATACCTATTGTGAAATCAATCAGTTGAATACTCAGCAGATCATTCATGGCATCGGTTTAGATCCACGCATCGGGAATCATTATAACAACCCATCTTTTGGCTATGGCGGTTACTGTCTGCCAAAAGATACCAAACAATTAAAAGCAAACTTTGCTGGTGTACCAAACAATATCATTACGGCTGTTGTTGATGCCAATGATACTAGAAAACATCATATTGCCAATAGAATTCTTCAAAAACATCCGAAAACGATTGGCATTTATCGTTTGACGATGAAGAAAGATTCTGATAATTACCGCAAATCTGCCATCTTTGATGTGATTGAATTATTAAGAGAACATGCTGATATTTTGATATACGAGCCAACGATGCAAGAAAGTAAGCTGCATGGATTACCGCTAGAACGTGATTTAGAACGCTTTAAAGCGATGAGCGATGTCATTGTGGTCAACCGTTTAGATGAAAAGCTGCAAGATGTAAAAGAAAAGGTGTATACAAGAGATATTTATGGCCGCGATGAGTGATAAAAAAGTGGAAGTGTTAATCACGACCGTGAATTGTAAAAATCCAGAAGCATTGTTGCAGCAAATGCATATACAAAGTGCAGCGTGTATCGGAAATCAGTGTGAAGTAAATCGCATCGATACCATTCAAGCATCGGGAGGTTCATATATTGTATACAATTTTAATGAACGCGGTGTCGGATTGAATCGAAATAACTTATTGATGAGAACTAAGGCAGAGTATTGTTTATTTGGTGATGATGATCTGGTCTATGTGGATGGATATGAAAACATAGTTAAGGATGCATTTCAAACATATCCGGATGCGGATGTCATCCTCTTTAATTTAGAGGAAGAAACATCAAGCAGATATAAAATTCAAAAGCCATTTAAAGTCAATTACTTTAACTTCATGCGTTTTGGCGCTGCCCGTATGGCTGTTAAAAGAACAAGCATACAGACCAGAGGCATTTTATTCAATCTTTGTTTTGGGGGTGGTTGTGCCCATGCGCATGGCGAAGATACGTTATTTTTAAACAGTTGTTTAAAAGCTGGCTTGCATATTTATGCATTACCCATAACGATTGCGACTTTGACAGAGGTAAGAGCATCCTCTTGGTTTCACGGCTATGATGAAAAATATTTTTTAGATAAAGGATTGCTATATTATGTTATGAGCAGAAGATTTTATCCTTTTTTAATTTTACAGGATGCCTTACGTCATCATAAAACGTATGACAAGACAATTGGCTATCTAGTGAAAACAATGAAACGAGGTGTCGCAGATGAGCGAAAACGAAGAATGCAATAACCTTGTCTTTTCGATCATTATCCCGGTGTATAATACAGCGAAGTATGTGGAAAACTGTGTTGCCAGTGTGCTGCAGCAAGCGTTTCCTGTGGAGGCCTATGAAATCCTTTTGATTGATGATGGTTCTGTGGATGCTTCAGGTGCTTTATGTGATCAGCTTGCACAACAATATGAGCAGGTAAGGGTGTTTCATCAATCCAATCAGGGATTGTCTATGGCACGCAATAAGGGCATATCAAAGGCAAAAGGCAGCTATATTCTCTTTTTAGACTCGGATGATGCCTTAGCAAACGATGCCTTTCTTCCATTGTATGAAATCATCAAACAGCATTCCTATGATATCATTGTCACGGATATGAACATCATCACTTCCACAACACAAAGCTATTGCAGACATAGCCATCAGCGATTGTATGAAGAAATGGATGGCAGGACTTTTTTACTACAAGAATTAAAACATCACAGTATGCATATGGCAGCGGTAATGAATGTGTATCGAAGAGCCTTTCTTTTGGAAAATGCATTGACCTTTAAAAGCGGTATCTTACATGAAGATGAACAGTTCACTCCAAGAGCTTTTCTAAAGGCTGCTTCCATTATTGCCATTGATCATTGTTATTATCGTTATATGATACGAGAAAATTCAATTACGACGAATAAAAAGTTATATAAAAACGTAAAAGATCTTTATGAAACCCTAACGGAATTATCACTTATCTATCAAAAAGAAGAAGCGCCATTGCGCTCTTATCTGATGGAAAGTCTGTTGGAAAAATATTTATATATGTATGCCAAAGCGGGTGTTTATCAATCGGCATATGATGGCATACGCAATAAGCAATTTGTTAAAGGGAAAGCAAAATCATTAAAAAACAAGGCGAAGGTCTGTTTATTTACCATAAGTGATCGCATGTATTGCAAGATACATCCTCATAAGGAGGGGTAAAGCATATGATGAATGCGTTAAGAGCATGGTGGACAAAAACAGATAGGATGAAAGAGCTGAAAAAGATCAATCTTGGCTATCTGTTACTGTCAACTCTCTTTTATTATAGTACCGTATGGGAAGATATCGAATGGCTATGCTACCTGCTGTATTATGGCATTCCTTTTCTTTATCTGTGCTATCATTATGAGTGGGTCATAGATTGTATTCGTATCTGTATGCGAAGCTGTTTAAAGTACTATTTGGGTGCCATCTTGTTCATGGCGCTGCTTAGTTTGGTATTGCCTTGTCTTTATCAGACATATGATTTTTCTTACTTTTTGATTCGCATTTTGCAGATTGGTAAGGAAGGGCTGAAAATCCTGTTTCTCTTTCTTATTTTTATCCGCTACATTTCTCCTGAAGGAGATTATCTTTTATTTATGAAATACTTTGTGTTAGCAACCTGTATGTATATCTTGGGTACGTGTGTGATCATTGCGATTCCTGGTTTGCGTGATCTTTTATTGCAATTGAATAAGGCGGATGAAAATACGATTCGATTAGCTTATTTACCATCGTATATCACAAGATTTGGATGGTGTGGGTTTTCCGGCTTTACCTATACCTTGCGTTGTTCCTTGGCTGCTATGTTTCTGTGCTATATCATTTATTTGCAACAGGAACAAAGTTTTACTTTCCATACGATCTTATTGATGATTGTTATCCTTGGAAACTTTTTCTATGGTCGTATCGGAATCGCTGTAACAGCTATCTATGTGTTTCTGCTTTTTGTTGTTTTATGGATGAAAAAACGAATGCTGTGGAAACGCTTATTGCTTATGATGGTGATAACTTGCGGTATGCTTTCCATAGCCTTTCTCTTATCCGAACAAGTGCGTATATGGCTGCGTTGGGTTTTTCAATCCTTCATCAATTATTCTGAGCAAGGCAGTTTTTCCACAACATCTACTCAATCGCTAAAAGAAATGTATTTTACACCAAATGGTAAGACGCTTTTGCTAGGTGATGGCTATTATACGGATGCGGATGGATTATATTATATGGGAACAGATGTAGGCCTTTTCCGTGCTGTTTTATTTGGCGGCATTGGTTTTCAAATGCTTCGCTATACTTTGCTAGGTAGTTTATTGTTTGAATATAAGCGCTGTTTACCGGTGCATTTGCATAGACTTCTGCTCTTATTACCTATTTTATTTATCATTTATGAAATGAAGGGGGAAAGCATTTGCCCGATCATTTCTATTCTATTTGGTGTGGCTTTGCTTATCACCTATCAGAAGGAAAGAAAGAAAAGCGGTGAAACCTATGGATATTTCCATCATAATTCCGGTCTATAATGTAGAACGATATCTCAAGGATTGTTTGGATTCCATCATCCAACAAAGCAACGAGATCATGCTGCAGGCAATCATTGTAGATGATGGAAGCAGTGATCATTCACAAACAATTGCAAAACACTATACAATGTTGTATCCGGATATATTTGAATATCATCGAAAAACAAATGGGGGCTTAAGTGATGCCCGCAATTATGGGGTACGCTTTGCGAAAGGAACCTATTTAATGTTTTTAGATAGTGATGATTATTTGCGAGAGGATGCCTGCTTCGCACTGTTCACATGTTTAAAAAAGACGCAGGCAGATGTTGTGCTATATGATTATATTTCCTTTGATGAGCATCAACAAAAAGCTGTGACCATGCTTGCCAGTGATTCTGGGTTTATAAGTGATCGACAATATTTGCTTACGCAGCCGACCGCATGGAATAAAATTGTCAAAACAGAAGCGTATAAACAACATCACATCACATTTCCTAAAGGTATTTGGTATGAAGATCGGGCAACGACTGGGGCGTACATCAATTTTGCGAAACGCATTTATTATCTTCAGCAGCCGCTGTATTATTATCGCCAACGAACCAATTCGATAATGAATCAACAGATGTATCATCCAAAGATGCTTGATATGAAAACAGCCATTGCCTATATGCTAGAACAGCTTGATATACAGCGATACCATGATGAAGTTGAATACATATGCATCAGTAATCTTATTTATCAAAGTGGTGAACGGCTGTTACCACATCATAAAAAGGAAGAAATGGCGATGTTTGTTCATTATATGAATGATCTTTTTCCGAATTGGGAAAAGAATCCTTATTATCTGAAACGCAGTAAATTGTATCAAAGCATCTGTAAGGCAATCAAACAAAATCACCTGGGAATTGCCCGACGCCTATTTCATCTTAAAAATAAAATGGTATAATGTTAAAGATAAAGGAGCAGGGTATGGATAAAATTATTGCGGTTATTGTAAGCTATAACCGAAAGAAATTATTAAAAGAGGCATTGGAGCATCTGTTGCATCAGCAAAACGTCAAGTTCGACATCCTGATCATTGATAATGCAAGTACAGATGGCACCAAAGAATATATCGTTGACTATTTACAAAAGGATAACATCCTGTATCACAATACAGGAGCAAATTTGGGAGGCGCCGGCGGCTTTTCATTAGGGGTTAAAATGGGCGTTGAAAAAGGCTATGACTATGTTTGGATCATGGATGATGATACCATGGTCAAAGAGAATGCCTTGGATGAATTGTTGAAGGCGAAAGAAATCCTTAAAGGGAACTTTGGTTTTTTATGCAGCGATGTAAGATGGATTGATGGCAGTGCTTGTGCCATGAATGTTCCTAACATAGATGAGAATTGGATACAGGACAGTGCATACCTTGAAAACGGCATCGTAAAGGTAAAACAATGCTCATTTGTATCCTGCTTTATCCCATCGCGTGTCGTTAAGAAGGTAGGCCTTCCCATCAAAGAGTTTTTTATTTGGGGGGATGATGCGGAGTATACCAAACGCATCTCTTTACAGTATCCATGCTATTTTGTTGCCCGCAGCAAGGTCATCCATAAGATGCTCAGCAATACCCCTACCGATATCGTAGCAGAATCCAGTGATCGTTTGTTTCGCTACAATTATGCGTATCGAAACATGTATTATGTAAAAAAGCTGGAAGGCGGTAAGCTGAATATGTTGCTGTTTTACTATCGGACATTTTTAGAAATTGTCAGAATACTTAAAAGTAAGGGAAAAGGAAAAGGGAAAAAGATAAGGATCCTATGCAAAAGTATGCATCAGCGTAAAAAATTTCATCCGGAAATAGAATATATTGAGTAGAATGAAAAGGAGATAACTTATGAAGAAAAGTGTAAAAATGAATTATATCTTCAATTTAGGTTATCAGCTGTTACTCATAGCCCTTCCGCTTATTACGACACCCTATATATCAAGGGTATTAGGTGCCAAGGCGATTGGTACTTACAGCTTCACACAATCCATCGTTACTTACTTCACTTTATTAGGATGTATCGGTTTAGGATTGTATGGGCAACGAGAGATTGCTTACCATCAAAATGATGCGCTGCAAAGAACAAAGATTTTATATGAATTGATCCTGTTAAAGGTGATTAGTATTGCGCTTAGTTTAGGCATCTATTTCATCGTTTTCCAAACCTTTGATGAATATCGTTCCTTATTCTATATTCAGATGATTGATATATTTGCAAATGTGTTTGATATTAATTATTTTTATCAGGGATTAGAAAACTTTAAGAAAATTATCGCAAGAAATATTACGGTGCGCTTTATCAGCATCATATGTGTGTTTGCTTTCATAAAGTCGCCTCAAGACCTGCCGTTGTATATTTTGATTCAATCCTTATCCCTTCTCTTCGGTAATCTAAGCATGTGGATTGCATTGCCCAACTACATAGTTAAACTTGATCATGTGAAGTTAGAAATAGGGAAACATGTAAAACCAACACTGATTCTGTTTTTTCCCCAAATTGCCGTTTCCATTTATACGGTATTGGATCGCACGATGATTGAGGTGTTAACGGGCAATACCGAAGAAATCGGATATTATGAACAAGCACAAAAAATTGTAAAATTAGCACTGACGATTGTCACTTCCTTAGGAACAGTGATGCTGCCGCGGATATCCAATCTGTTTGCGGATCATGATATGCATAAGATTAAAGAATACATTTATCAATCCTTGCATTTTGTCATGATGATTGCGGTACCGATTATGTTCGGCATCATGGGCATCGCACCTAATCTTGTCCCTTGGTTTCTCAGTGAGAAATTTATGGCAAGTATACCATTGGTGATGATGACGGCACCTATCATTGTCTTTATCGGTATCAGTAATGTGATCGGTATTCAATTCCTATTGCCTACCAGAAGACAAAAAGCCTATACCTTATCAACCATCATGGGCTCTATCGTCAATTTAATATGTAATCTCTTACTAATTCCAGGATTACTTTCCATGGGGGCAACCATCGCTTCTGTGATAGCCGAAGCATCGGTTACTGCTTTTCAATTATATTGTGTGCGTGAGGATATTGATATTAAAAAAGTATGGAAAGAAAACAGACATTATCTGCTTGTAGGAGCCTGTATGTTTGGTGTTGTATACGGGTTAAGTGTATTTTTAACCCCAAGTATCATGCATACCCTTTTCATCATTAGCGTAGGTGTCGTTATTTATTTTGTTATACTTTTCATATTAAAAGATAAATATATTTACACCATCATGCAAACAGTAAAAGATAAGCTGCGTGTAAAAAGCAGCTAAAGGAGGAAGACCATGAACTATTCATATGTGATTGTCGGTGCAGGACTGGCAGGGATCACGATGGCCGAGCGCTTGGCCGCACGTCATCAAAAAAATATTTTATTGATTGAAAAACGCAATCACATCGGAGGTAACGTCTATGACAGTTACAATGAAGATGGCATACTGATCCACAACTATGGGCCACATATTTTCCATACGAATAATAAAGAAGTATTTGACTATTTAAGTAACTTTACCGAGTGGATTCAGTATCAACACCATGTGTTATCCTTTGTTGATGGCCGCTTATTGCCAATGCCGATTGGTGTGGAAACGATTAATAGTTTATATAACTTACATTTATCTGTTTTTGAATTTGCACAATTCATCGAACAGCAGAGAGAAAAACGCACGAAGATTGAGACCAGTGAAGATGTTGCCTTGGATAAAGTTGGACGCGATATTTATGAAAAATTCTTTAAAAATTATACAATCAAACAGTGGGGGACAGATCCCAGTGAGCTGGATACTTCCGTAATCAGCCGAATCCCTTTACGTTTTAACCGTGATACGCGTTACTTTGCCGATCAATATCAAGGGATGCCGCGACTGGGGTATACAAAGATGTGTGAGAACATGCTGAAAAGCAAACACATCCATATTCTGTTGAATACCGATTATCGTGATGTCTTGGATGGGATCACCTACGACACACTGATCTATACCGGACCAGTTGATGCGTTTTATCAATATAAATATGGGAAATTAAAATATCGAAGCATCGATTTTAAAATGGAAACCTTAGATGTAGCTTCTTATCAAGAAGCAGCTGTCATTAATTATCCAAACGATTATGCGTTTACCCGTATTACCGAGTTTAAAAAATTAACCGGTCAAACGCATGCGAAAACGACTATCATGAAAGAGTACCCATGCTTTAAAGATGAGCCTTATTATCCTTATCCAACCAAAGAATGGTTAGCGAAGTATCAGCAGTATGAAGCTTTGATGAAAAAAGAAAAAAATGTAGTATTTGTCGGTCGCTTAGCAGAGTACAAATACTATAATATGGATGCCGTTGTGGAAAAAGCGTTGAAATTAGCAGAAAACTTATAAAAAAAGAGGAGGGATGGCATATGAAGAAAAAGAAAATAACATCATATTTTGCAAACATCACTCCTTTTCAATTGGCTTTCCTTATCAATGCGCTTTTTCTGATCTGTTATCTGATCAGTGGTACTATGAAGTATGAAGTTAGTGATGACTTTATGATGGAAGTCATGGTCTCTGGCGCATATACAGGTACACCGTCTCCTTATATAATGTTTATGAATCCATTGATTGGTTTATTTTTATCAACATTATATAAGTTGCATGCTTCCCTAAACTGGTATTTTTATTTCCAGGTTGCAATGATCTTTCTGTCACTGACGGGGATCACTTATTTGATCTTGAAGAAGAAAAGAACTTCGTTCACACTGTTGCTGGCAGTGTTGTTTATTGGCTTTTTCAGTAATGATCTTTATCAACTCATGCAGTTTACAAAGACAGCAACGGTGACAATTGGATGTGGATGTTTCTTTTTGATTACGGCAATCGTACAAAAAAATATATCGTATAAACGTTTACTTCTAGGAGCTTGTTATGTATTGATAGGCACTATGATACGCAATAAATGCTTTTATATTACAGTAGCCTTTCTGTTTTTGACATGTTGTTTGTTATTTTTACGCCATCTTAAACAAAACCAATGTTCTTAT
Organism: Longicatena sp. 210702-DFI.1.196; assembly: GCF_020563125.1. Lineage (NCBI taxonomy): Bacteria > Bacillati > Bacillota > Erysipelotrichia > Erysipelotrichales > Erysipelotrichaceae > Longicatena > Longicatena sp. 210702-DFI.1.196. The sequence goes on from NZ_JAJCPX010000026.1 coordinate 25,098, forward strand.
AAAGTAATGATAAAACCTCTTTTTATCTTTGCGTGCACACTTGGCATCTGTTATGCATTTGTTTATGGCAGCAGTAAAGTATTTACCAGTATGCATCCTGACTATGCAGCATATAAAGAATACAATGAGGCCAGAGCAATCATCACCGATTATCCCGTGGATGGCTATCAGAATCTGAAAGATGACTTATCCGCAATTGGGGTATCTGAAAATGATTTTTATAATCTTGCTCATTTTGGTTATGGCGATACCCAAATCTATGATGCAGACTATGTGAAACAAGTGAGTGAAATCATAGCAGCGCATCGCCTGCAGGATACACCAAGCATTTTACGTATCGGATACAATATGTTAAAACAAAGATATGATAAGTACATCAGTGTCTTAGGCTGTCTGGCTATCGGACTTGCCGTATTCATAAAAAAGTCGCGTTCTTTTCTGCTTATCTTTGCTAATGTTTTAGTAACCGGTGTTTTGCTTATTTATATCTTCTATCAAGGGCGTGTGGTGTATCGGGTAGAATACTCCATCTTCTTATCCCTGGCTATCAGCATTTTGTGCTATGATCATTTTTTAACACAGGAACACACCTATCCATTAGAACGTTTCCTTCCGGCAGGCATCGTTATTTTACTATTGATGCATATTCCAAGTTTTCTTCCTAATACTCATCAAAATTTTGCCGTGATGTTTAATTCCTGGGAAAATCATGTCGGAAAATATCGTGCTTCCTTCATTGATAATCGTCAAGAAGGAATACTACAAGAAATGCAGCAGCATCCTAACCGTATATACTATTTAGGATTTCAAACGACAATACAGACAATGTATTTGAATTATGATCCACGCTTCGTGATGGAACCGAACATGTTTAACAATGCGATCTATCTGGCTGGTGTTGATAGTTTTCATCCAAGCCGGATGCAGTGGCTGCAAGAACATAAATTAAAAGGTACGATGGAAGAATTATTGGATAAAGATGTCTATTTAATTGAGAATATTTATCAGGAAGAAATGTTAAACTTCATAAAGGAACATTACGATGCCACTGCTCGATTGACGCAATATGCTGTAATTGATGGCTATCAAATTTTGAAAATCGAAGCAAATTAAAAGTTGTACTGTACTTACCTGAAAAAGGGATTTTCTATACAATTTAGAATCATCTGACGAAGGGATGATTCTTTTTTTAGCATTTTTTTGTATAATTCAATATTGCTTATTTTAGATGGTATGAAATTATAGTACTTTATAAACGGTAAATATTACCAATTGAGGTTGACGGAAAAGAAAATTCGCGTTATAAATGTATATGTAATTTGAAGCATCTGGTTAAGATTACTTATATTTTCTTGTTCAATAAAGTATACGATTTTATATAGCTTTAAAACTATAGAAAAACAACTTAAAAAGTAAGAAAAAACACCAAATCATGGAAATTTGGCGTTTATTTATAATCGTATACATTGTTACATATAGGCTACGATACCAGGTTGCTTTGATTCTTTGTCCATATGAGAAAAGCCACCAGTGAACATGTCATGAAATAGTTGGCGATTATGCAAACGACCATTTTTACTGGTGTGTATCAAGCGATGATGCATGATAGAGCAATTGGCGAAAGCTGTACTATAAAAAATAAAAAAGTAAGTATTATGGGCAGAGGGGATTGAATTTTATTGTATAACAGAGTAGAGTTATATAGCAATAAGCAAATTTAATTATTGGAGAGGATATGAAATGAAAACATACTTAGTAACAGGCGGAGCAGGTTTTATTGGGAGTAATTTTGTTTATTATTTATTAAATAAATATGATGATATTAAAATTATCAATGTTGATAAATTAACATATGCAGGAAATTTGGAAAATTTAAAACAAATTGAAGAGGATGAACGTCATATCTTTGTACAAGCGGATATTTGTGATGAAGCAAAGATCACACAGTTATTTGAAACGTATGATATTGACTATGTCGTCAATTTTGCGGCGGAAAGTCATGTGGATCGCAGTATTCTGCATCCGGAAATTTTTGTGGAAACAAATGTAAACGGAACCGTGAATTTATTAAAGATTGCCAAAAAATATTGGGAGATTGGCGATGATACTTATAAAGACGGGGTGAAGTATTTGCAGGTATCCACAGATGAGGTTTATGGTTCTTTGGGAGATGAAGGATATTTTACGGAAGAAACACCAATTTGTCCGCATAGTCCCTACAGCGCTTCTAAGGCGAGTGCGGACTTATTTGTAAAAGCATTTGCCGATACTTATAAATTTCCTATCAATATCACACGTTGCAGTAACAATTACGGACCATACCAGTTCCCTGAGAAATTAATACCACTTGTTTTCAATAATACATTAGAACATAAGAATTTACCGGTATATGGCGATGGTATGAATATTCGTGACTGGTTATATGTAGAAGATCATTGCAAAGGTATCGATATGGTCATTAACAGTGGCCGTTTAGGTGAAGTTTACAACATTGGCGGTCATAATGAGCGAACCAATATCTTTATTGTTAAGACGATTATTAACTATGTGAAAGAACATATTGATGCTACTGTCGGCGAACATATGATTACCTATGTGACAGATCGAAAAGGGCATGATAAACGCTATGGCATCGACCCTCATAAAATTAGCGAAGAGCTTGGCTGGTATCCAGAGACGAAGCTCGAGGATGGCATTAAACTGACATTGGCATGGTATAACGAGCATAAGGAATGGATTGAACATATTACAAGCGGTCAATATCAGGAATATTATAAAACAATGTATGAAGGGCGGTAATGACATATGAAGGGAATAATTTTAGCAGGCGGTTCAGGTACTAGACTGTATCCATTAACGAAAGCTGTATCAAAACAAATTCTACCGGTGTATGATAAACCGATGATTTACTATCCTTTATCGACACTCATGTTAGCGAATATTCGTGAAATATTAATTATTTCAACACCTAGAGATATTGAAGTTTTCAAGGAACTGTTAGGTGATGGAAGTCAGCTGGGATTACGCCTTGAATATGCCATTCAGGCACAGCCAAGAGGTTTAGCTGAAGCCTTTATTATAGGAGAATCTTTTATCGGTAAGGATCGTGTGGCTTTGGTGCTTGGTGATAATATCTTCTATGGAAGACATTTTTCCAATGTGTTAAAGAAAGCAGTAGAACAAGAAGGGGCAACAATTTTTGGATATTATGTTCGAGATCCTCGAGAATATGGTGTAGTTACGTTTGATAAAGAAGGAAAGGTTTTGACCCTGGAAGAGAAACCGGAACACCCGAAATCCAACTATGCTGTTCCAGGATTATATTTCTATGATAATGATGTAGTTGAAATAGCCAAAAAGGTAAAACCGTCTGCACGCGGTGAAATCGAGATAACCTCAATCAATAATCATTATTTGCGTGAGGGAAGATTGAATGTAAAAATCTTAGGACGTGGTTTTGCTTGGCTTGATACAGGAAGCCATGATTCGCTTATGGAAGCGTCTGAATATGTCGCTTCTATTCAAAAGCGTCAGGGGTTATATGTTTCTTGTATTGAAGAAATCGCATATGTTAAAGGATTTATCGATAAGATGCAATTATTAGCATTAGCTGAAGAATTTTATAAGACAGAATATGGAAAATACTTACAGCGTCTTGCGGAAGAAGATGCAACCGTAGCGAGAGGCTGAAAACTATGAGTAATTTATTTTATGCATTATTCCATTCCTGGCTACAGGTAGAAGGTAATGTTTCTGATAATAATGAGATAGATGCCTGGATAGCAGAATTGAATAACAATACAAAAGTTGACATACATAAAATAGCATTAAAACAAAGTGATTTTTGGTTTTATGATGAAGATGCGGGGGAAATCAGAAACAAGAATCGCAGTTTTTTTGCGATTAAGGGGTTTCAAAGAAAAAGCGGAAACACGGTTGTGTTAGAACAGCCGGTCATTTTGCAAAATGAAATCGGTTATTTAGGTATTATATGTAAAGAAATCGATGGTGTCTTGCATTTTCTGATGCAGGCCAAAATAGAGCCCGGCAATCTTAATAAGATACAGCTTTCTCCAACGATACAGGCGACCAAGAGTAATTTTACGCAGAAGCATGGCGGAAAGAAACCAAAATATCTTGATTATTTTATTAATGCCGCAGACTATGAAATCATTGTAGATCAAATCCAATCCGAGCAGTCGTCAAGATTTTATAAAAAGCGCAATCGCAACATTATCATCAAGGTTGATGAAGACATTCCGTTAGAAAAGAATTTCAAATGGATGACATTAGGGCAAATCAAACGCTTAATGAGACGGGATAACATTGTCAATATGGATACAAGAACCGTTCTATCCTGTATTCCATACTATGCGCATACCTTAGATCGCGAGACACTGAGCAAGATGAAACATGCAGCTAACGATGCCGCACTGGTTGCTTCGGTATTTGATACGCATGGGGAAGCCATGATTCCAAGAATTTATCAATACATAAATAATGTGAAGATGTTTGAAGAAACAACAGATGCGTTGGTGCCATTATCCGCATTAAGCAGCTGGGAAGAAAAAAACAATGAAATCGTCTGTAAAAAGGCACATGATTTCAAGGTGATCTTCTGTGATATCATGATTGAAGGAAGAGAAGTAACGCGCTGGACACAACCCTTATTTGAAGCTACCGGCATTGCCTTATTCGGTATGTTTACCTGTATTGAAAACGGCGTGCGTAAGTTTTTGATCAAGGCGAAAAAAGAAATTGGCTGTTTTGATCTGATTGAATTAGGACCAACGCTGCAATTAGAACCATCACACCTGCATGGGCCTTATGATCAGGTGGGCACAGTGTTCATGCAAAAGATGAAGGAACAAAAACACGTTTTACATGATGTTCTTTTATCAGAAGAAGGCGGGCGTTTCTACCATGAGCAGAATCGAAACGTTATCATCGAAATAAATAAAGAAGATGTTATCGCAAATGAGCAGGATGGCTATTTCTGGGTTGATTATAAGACGCTGAATACATTAGTCCAAGTCAATAATTGCTTGAATATTCAATTACGTAATTTGCTATCACTATTGGAGGTATAAGACACATGAAAAATATTAGAATTGGTATTATCTGTCCATCGGAAATTGCATTTCGTAGATTTCTGCCTTCTTTGCAGAAAGAAGATGGCTTTACTTACATGGGTGTCGCTGTCGCTGATCCTTCTGAATGGGATGGCGAGGTTGCTGATGAGGTGATTGCCAACGAATTTAAAAAAGCGGAAACATTTGTGGAAAGCTATGGCGGAAAAGTTTATAAGAGCTATCATGAAGTCATTTGTGCAGATGATATTGATGCTGTTTATTTGCCATTACCACCGGCATTGCATTATCGTTGGGCGAAATTGGCTTTAGAACATGGAAAGCATGTGTTTGTTGAGAAACCATCTACGATTTGTTATAAGGACAGTATGGAACTCATCACATTGGCGCAAGCGAAAAAACTGGCGTTACATGAAAACTATATGTTTCAATATCATCAGCAAATCGAAGATGTGAAAGAACAGCTAAAGAAAGGCACCATTGGAAAGGTTCATTCTTATCATGCCCGTTTTGGATTCCCAATGCGTCCGGCGAATGATTTTCGTTACAATAAGGCACTGGGTGGAGGCGCCTTGTTAGATGCCGGCGGTTATGTGATTAAACTGGCTACAAAACTATTGGGCGAAAACATAGAGATGCTGTCCTGTGTCATGAAAGATTATGATGAGTTTGGTGTTGACATGTATGGCTCCTATATGTTTAAAAATGAAAAGGATGAAGTGTTTCTTGGGGAATTCGGCATGGATTGTGAATACCAATGTAAATTATCCATCTGGGGCAGTCAGGGCATCTTAAGTACGGATCGCATCTTTACGGCACCGGATGACTTATGTCCGACTTTGCATATTTTGCATAACAACGAAGTAAGTGATATAAAGCTACAAGCAGATTCACATTTTAGGAAATCTATCCGAATGTTTTATGAGGCTGTACATGATGCAGCAACACGAGAACGCATTTATGGGGAAATTAAAGTACAAGCCGATATGGTAGATAAGGCTAGAGAATTAGCTGGGAGGAAGTAAGTATGATAAAATTTAATAAACCATCAATTACGGAAAAAGAAAAAAACAACGTCTTGGAGGCTATGGATGGCACAAACATCTTATCGGGAGATGGTAAGTTTACAACGAAGGTATATCAGCAGTTTGAAGAACGCTTTGGTATTATAAATATGCTGTTGACGACCTCTGGGACAACCGCTTTGGAAATGGCATCTATTTTAATTAATCTCGAGCCGGGTGATGAAGTCATTACACCATCCTTTACCTTTTCATCAACCGTCAACGCTTTTCTGTTAAGAGGAGCGAAACCAGTTTTCTGTGATATTCGTGAAGATACCTTTAATATTGACGAGAATTTAATTGAAGGTCTGATTACACCAAAAACAAAAGCGATTTATGCGGTGGATTATGCTGGTTTCCCTTGTGAAATGGATAAAATTAATGAAATCGCTAATAAATATGGATTATTTGTTATTGAAGATGCTGCTCAGGCAGTTGGTTCTACATACAAAGGAAGATATGCAGGTACGTTAACAGAATTCGGCTGCTACAGTTTCCATGAAACAAAAAACTATGTCATGGGAGAAGGTGGCGCAATTGTTGTTAATGAAGATAAATACATGGAACGCGCCGAAATCATTCGTGAAAAAGGAACAAACCGACGCAATGTCTTAAGAGGATTGGTCGATAAATATACATGGCATGATATTGGCTCATCTTTCTTGCCAAGTGATGTACTGGCGGCGATATTATCTGCCCAAATGGATCGTTATGAAGAGATATTTGAAAAACGTATGAATGTTTGGAATACGTATTATAACGGCTTAAAGGATTTAGAAGATAAGGGATACTTGCGTAGACCATATTTACCAGCAGACATTGAACATAACGCACATATGTTCTGTATCGTATTGCCTAGTGAAGAAAAACGTACTCATCTGATTAATAAATTAAAGGAAAAAGGAATTGCAAGCTACATTTGTTATGTGCCACTTCATTCTGCACCATATGGTTTAAAATTAGGATATACTCCGGAAATGCTTCCAGTAACAGAGGATTTAGCAAAACGTATCTTACGCTTGCCTTTGTATGTGGATATGACAAGCGAAGATGCAATGTATGTTGTTGATTCGATCAAGGAAGTATTAGAAGGATGATATTATATGGATAAGCTTGTCATTATAGGTGCTGGTGAATTTCAGCTTCCCTTAATAAAAAAAGCCAAAGAGATGGGATATGAAACGCATGTCTTTGCATGGGCGGAAGGAGCTGTCGGTAAAGATTTTGCAGATTATTTTTATCCCATCAGCATCACGGAAAAAGAAATTATATTAGAGCAATGTAAACAGATCAATCCGCAAGGAATTGTATCTATCGGCTCTGATTTAGCGGTACTTACGGTAAATTATGTGGCACGTTCTCTTCATCTTCCAACAAATCCAGAAATATCTGATGTGATTTGTACGAATAAATATGAAATGAGAAAAGCCTTTCTGGCGAATGGAATTGATGTTCCGAAGTTTCTTGAAACAAAAGGACATGTTGAAAAAGAACAACTTTCATCTTTTACGTTTCCGTTGATCGTCAAGCCAACAGATCGCTCAGGAAGTCGAGGCATTACCAAGATCGAAACTTATGAAGCTTTAGATAAAGCAATTCAGATTGCAACAGCATATGCATTCGAGAAAAAGGCCATCATAGAGGAATTCATTGAAGGTCCGGAATATAGCTGTGAATGTATTTCTTATCAAGGAGAGCATACCTTCTTGGCATTTACGCAGAAATATACGTCGGGTGCTCCTCATTTCATTGAAACCGGTCATGTGGAACCTTCAAATATTCCAATGGACAAAATCACGGCATACCAAAAAGAAATATTTAAAGCATTGGATGCCCTTCATATTCAAAATGGGGCTTCTCATTGTGAATTTAAGATTGATCATCAAGGGGCCATTAAAATTATTGAAATAGGTTCTCGTATGGGCGGTGATTGTATCGGTTCTGATTTAGTTTATTTGTCAACCGGATATGATTTTGTAGAAATGGTAATCGAGGTTGCCTGCGGTAAAAAACCGACATTAAAGAAGAAAAAAGAGGATGAATATGCCGGTATTAAATTTATCTTTGATCATGATGATATTGATACATTAAGAAAGCTACAACGAAAGCATCCGGAAACACTTCAGTATGTCAGTGAAATCACCGAAGTCGGAAATCATGATGTAGTAGATAGTTCAACAAGATTTGGCTTTTATATCTTTACGACAAAAGATAAAGCATTCGTAGATGAAATATTAGGTTAAAGGAGAGATTGATATGGAAGAAGTAGCAATTATCGGGGCTGGTGCCGTAGGCGCATCCTATGGCAGCGTATTTATGAAAAATGGGGTACATAGGTTTTCCTTTGTGGCAAACGGCAAACGTGCGGAGCGCTTGAAAAAAGAAGGTATACGCGTTAATAATGAGGTATTACATCCACATATTGCGACCAAGGAAGATCATGGAAAAATTAAATTATTGATGGTTTTAGTTAAAAACTATTCTTTGCATGCGGCAATTAAAGATATTAAAACTGTTATTGATGAGGATACCATTATCTTATCCTTGTTAAATGGCGTTACGGCAGTAGATGCTTTACAAGAGGCATTTCCAAACAATAAGGTTTTATATGGTATCGTCATGCGTACGGATGCAAATCGTACCGATGATAATATCACATTTAAAACGTTGGGCGAGATTCAGTTTGGAGAAGAAGAAAATATCCATTTTTCTGAAGATGTAAAAACAGTTATCAATATTTTAGAAGCAAACCATATCAATTATCATGTATATGAAGATATGAAACGGATGTTGTGGAGAAAATGGATGGTTAATATCGGAGCCAACCAGATTTCTTTGTTAACCTCAGCAAAATTCAAATATTTTGGCGAGTTTAAAGAAATTCAAATCGCTTTAGATCGTGCCATGCAAGAAATTGTTGATATTGCAAAGAAAAAAGAAATTCATCTAACAACTAAGGATAAAGAAGATATGATTACGACGCTGATTAACTATCCACCAGAAAAGAAAACATCTATGTTACAAGATTTAGAAGCTGGCAGAAAAACAGAAATTGATTATTTTGGTGGAACCGTTATTAAATTAGGAGAAGAGTGTGGAGTGCCTACACCAGTAAATGAAATCTTGTATTATATCATAAAAGCACGTGAACAAGTTAACTTAGCAGAACATGCAGTAGAAAGAGCCTGATATACAATGAAGAAACAAAAGAAATTATTAGTGCTTGGTGGTACGATGTCAACACTCGATGTGGTGAAGACGGCAAAACACATGGGCATTGAGGTTACTGTTGCCGATTATTTAGAAGATGGCATTGCGAAAAAGGAAGCTGATCACGCGGTTATCATCAGTACGACAGATTATCCGGCTTTGATCAACTACATTCAGGAGCATGATATCGATGGTGTATTTACCGGCGCCAGTGAATTTAATATCAAGAATATGATAGAGCTTTGTGAAAAGGCGGGACTGCCTGTATATGCAAGCAAAGAGCAATGGGATATTTGTTCAAATAAAAAGCGTTTTAAAAAGCTTTGCGAACAGTATGAGGTGCCTACCGTGCCGGCTTATTCTTTTGATTCCCAAACACAAAGCATAGATTATGCGAGCATTCATTATCCGGTTATCGTTAAGCCTGTAGATAGTTATAGCGGACATGGAATCTCAATCTGTCAAAATGCATTGGAGCTAAAAGCAGGTATTGAATATGCACTTGAGAATTCAATCAGTAAGCAACTCATCATTGAAAAATATATGCGTGGTAAAAATGTTGAAGCTTATTATATTGTGCAAAATGGAAAAGTAAAATTAATGTCATTATCTGATCGTATTACACGCAATGATCAGGATGGCTCTCCAGTACCTGTGGCTTTCCATCATCCATCTAAGTATATACAGAAATACATCACCAAAGTGAATGACAAGGTATGTGCTATGTTTGAAAACTTTGGTCTAAAACAGGGTGTATTTTTTATGGAAGCATTCTATGATGAAGATAATTTCTATTTTTATGAAATGGGTTATCGATTAAATGCAACCATGGAATATAAATTTGTAGAACATTTTGAACATTATAATCCGCTAGAATTTATGATTCAATATGCGGTAGAAGGAATATTTGGCAATAAGAGCGTGACAGATACAAGAGCTTCGATCTTTCAAGGTGCAGCTTGTGAACTATCACCGCTATTGAAAAAAGGAACAATCAGCAAAATCGAAGGTCTTGAGGAAATTAAGCAGGATGCATCCATTCTTTATGTGCACCAGCTGCATTTTGAACAAGATCGAATTGATTCCACAGGGACGTTGGATCAAAATTTTGCGCGTATCCATGTAGTGGCAGCAAATAGTGATCTTTTATATGATAAAATTAAATGGATCTTAAAAACACTTCGTGTATATGACGAACATGGCGAACAGATGATTTTGCCTTATCGCAAAGAGGAGGTAACAAGGTGATGAATGATTTAAAAGGGAAACGTTTATTAGTTTTGGCTGGTGTGAATCCAATTGCCGCCGATGTAGTACAATTCGCGAAAAGAATGGGAGTTTATACGATTGTTACAGGAAATCTTGATGTAACTTTAACTCCGGCAAAACGTTTTGCAGATCAGATTGAAACCGTAAGTACTGCTGATTTAGATGCATTGGAAGCATTAGCAAAAGAAGTAAAAGCCGATGGTATTATGACCGGATCTAGTGAGTTTTCTATCGAAATGACCATGGCTTTATGCAAACGGTTAAATAAACCTTTCTATTGTACAAAGGAACAATGGGATATCTGTTCTAATAAGAATAATTTCAAGGAATTATGTAGGACGCATCATGTACCAGTCGTTCATGAATTCCATGTAGAGGAAACAGATGAAGGAATAGATTGCAGTTCACTGATTTATCCGGTTATTGTTAAACCTGTAGATGGAAGTGGCGGTGGAGGCATTTCTGTTTGTAATGATGAAGAAGCCTTTTTAGCTGCTTATGAAAGAGCAAAATCATATTCACCAACAGGCAGTGTTATTATTGAAACCTATGTAATCAGTGATGAAATTGGCATTAGCTATGCTATTCAAAATGGAAAGGTTTACTTAACGGCGATGCATGATCGCTACTTGCGTGAAAGCGATGGTAATTTTATGAAACTGCCATTAGCTTATATTTATCCATCAAAACATTTGCAATTTTATCAGGAAACGCAAAATCAGAAAGTAGTGGAAATGTTTGAATCTATCGGATTACAGAACGGTACATTATTTATTCAAGGGTTTGCGACAGAAAATGAATGTCCTTTTTATGAAATGGGCTATCGTTTCAATGGTGCGAAGCAATACAACTTGTTAAAAGAAGAAAACGGCTTTAGTACCATGGATATGATGATTCATCATGCGTTAACGGGAGAGATGAATGAACCAGATCTTGCGAAAGTAGCAAAGCCTGATTTTGATCATGTATATTGTACATTGTCCTTATTGGGTAGACCTGGGCATGTGGAAAAGGTCATCGGTGTAGAAGAATTACGGAAGCTGCCAGAAATTGTGGATGTGTCTCCATGGTATTACGGTGGTGAAGATATTACGGAAAAACTTATGGGTACACAACGTCAGATATTATGTCGTGTAACTTTGAAAACAGAAGACCGTGTAACTATGGCGAAAGCTATTGACACTGTTTATGAGATATTTGAAGTCTTGGATGATAAAGGCGAAAGCATGCTGTTAGATGGTTTTGACAGTAAGCTGTTATTAGATTAGAAAGGTTGATTAGATGAAAATTACAGTATCAATCCCATGTTATCGCTCTGCCAAAACATTGCCCTATGTGGTAGAACAAATCAAGAAAACAGTAGCACAGCGACCATCCTATTCTTATCAGATTATTTTGGTTAATGACTGTTCTCCGGATAACACTTTTGATGTTATCCGTTCCTTATGTCAAGAAGATGAGAATATAGTTGGGGTAAACTTATCCCGTAATTGGGGGCAAGCAACAGCTCGTATGGCAAGCATTCCATATATTGAAGGAGATTGTACGGTTTTCATGGATGATGATGGCCAGCATCCTATAGATCATTTATTTGATCTTGTTGATAAGATTGAAGAAGGCTATGATCTGGTAAGTGCAGATTTTTCACAGAAACAGACAAAGTTTATGAATCGTTTTACAAGCGCAATCTCTGCCAAAGTATATACCGCAATGGGAAAACGTCCAAAAGGTGCTGTATCTTCAGCTTATTTTGCAATCAATAAGATGTGTACAGATAGTTTGAAAAAATATCAGAGTCCGTTTCCTTCCATTTTCGGCTATATTTATCAAATCGCCGGAAGAATCACCAGCATAAAGTTGGAACACAAAAAAAGATTGGAAGGGACATCCGGGTATAACTTTAAGAAGCGTTTTAAAGTTTGGCTAAACGGTATGGTTAATTTCTCGATTGTACCTTTGCAACTGTCTTCTATGATGGGATTACTGTTTTCGGCTATTGGTTTTATTATAGGAATTATCTTAGTCATAAGGAAATTATTAAATCCTTCGATTCTTGTTGGATACACTTCTTTGATTACAGTAATATTGATTATCGGTGGATTGTTAATGATCATGATCGGATTGATGGGGGAATACATCGGCCGCATGTATCTGACATTAAGTAATCAGCCGCAATATGAAGTACGCGAAACCTTAAATGTGGAAAAGAAATAACAGATACGGAGGAGTTTTATGAAAGAAAAAAAGATAACGATCGGGCAAATCTTGATTTTACAGATAGCGATATTTTTCTATTCACTTTCAGGTGTTTTTAATAAAATGGCAGCACTTGAAAGTTTTATGTCATTTGAATTTATATTATATTTTGGTATATCTTTAGCTATTCTGGGTATTTATGCAATTGTTTGGCAGATGATATTAAAACATGTATCTTTATCTACTGCATATAGCAATCGTCCAGTATCCATGATTTGGGGAATTATCATGGGAAGTCTTATTTTCCATGAACAAATCACACTTCCTATGATCATAGGATCTGCCATCATTATGGTTGGCGTTTATACGGTGGTGACTTCTAATGGCTGAGTTCTGGTATTATGTCATCATGGTGGTTGGCATCTTAATTGCCACTTTCTCCCAATTGATCTTGAAAAAAGCAGCAATGCGTCATTATAAATCTTGGATTTATGAATATTTAAATGTATTGACAATTATTGGCTATGGTATGATGTTCCTTTCTACTGTTTGTTCCTTAATTGCTCATAAAGTAGTTCCGGTATCTATGGCACCGGTCTGGAATTCCTGTAGTTTTATTTTAGTGGCGCTTGTAAGCAGAATTTTCTTGCATGAAATTCCTTCTAGAAAGAAACTAATCGGTTTAGGCATCATGGTCGTAGGGATCATCGTATTCTCATTATAAGGTAGGTCCGTTATGGAGAAAATAAAAGAAATTATAAATTCGCGAAAAGGGAAATGGTTACTCGCCTTTGGCTTAACCTTTCTTTGTTATGCCATCGTCCTTTTAACAGCGGATGTATCTTATGCGACAAATGACGACTCACGCATTATGTATGCTTTGGCAGGATATGCTTCAGGGGAAGCGTATCCACAACAAGCCTTTATCAATTATTTTCTAGGTGTACCGATCGGGGTATTATATAAGCTGTTACCATCTTTGCCGTGGTATACGATTTATCATATTTTCGCGATGTATCTATCGGAAAGTGTGATGTTTTTATGTTTTTATAAACTGGCGAAGGATAAGAAGGTGTCGATTGCATTTCCAATCTGTGCGCAGATCATTAGTTTACTTTTCATTTTTATGGTTCCGCTAGTTTCCATTCAATTTACGGTGACATCGACCATTTTGGGAACATCAGCAGTGGTTGTTATGGCATCAATGAAACATTCTGATAAACGCAGTACCAAGATATGCATATATGCATATTGCTTTATCGCATTATTGCTCAGCTTTATGACGCGTACTCTTTCCTGGTATAGCATCATGTGTTTCTTTGCACTATCTTGTGTTTATCAGATTGCTACATGTTATCTGTATTGTCCGGATTTAACGAAAAAGAAGAAACATTTACATACGTTAAAAATTTGTACATTTGTAATCGCGTTAGTGATTAGTTGCTTTGGTGTTCGTTTTGTAAGCTTGTATATTAAAAATAAAAGCGAGATTACACAGGCATATAATACGTATAATGACTATAGAGTTAAGTATATGGATTACGGGCAACATCCACCTTATAAGGGACATGAAAAGCTATATAATGCTGTCCAATGGGATAATAGCACGTATCGTGCAACGCTTTGTTTATTGTATATGGATGAAAATATAAATGCTTCCTCTTTAAAAACGATAACAGAGGCGTATCAGGCAAATAAGCATTCAGCACTCAGTAAAACGGTAACGAATATACGAGAGCTTTTATATGATTATAGCTTTGTACAATATTCCTTACTCAGTATATTTTTAATTTTCGTGATTTTGAATTTAATGGTTGCAAAAAAAGAGAAACAATGGTTTCATATACTTGTAAGCATATGTTGCTGCGGCGGGTTTGCCGTATTACTGCTTTATCTTGGATTTAAAGGCAGGTTGCCATTAAGAAGTTATCAGTCTTTACTGATTCCTTGTTTCATGTTTATGATGACGATGTTTCTGCGTTGGCTGGATGTATCCTATAAAAAGGTCTTTAAACCAATGCTTGCTATAACTCTTGTAGTAAGTGTAGGCGGTATTTATATGGTCTATATAGATAAAGATTATGCAGCTACACAAACAAATACGGAAGCCACTTCTGAACAGTTTCAGAATTTCGAACAATACGCAATACAGAATCCTGAGCATTTTTATGTTTATGATTTCTCTGCCGGAACGGTAAATCGTAATCCATTCGTTGTTTATCCTAATGAAAAACCAATTAATACGATGGTCGCCGGCGGTTCCTATACATTCTCAGAATTGTATTATCAACAATTGGAAAAGAATGGCTTGACATCCTTGTATTGGGAAGATCTTTTGAAAAAAAATATCTATTTCACATCGGCAAATCCGACTTATGTTGAAGTAGCACAAATGAATATTGAACGGGTTACAAAACATAAGGTGAAAGTGAAAGAGATTAAGCGATTTGGTGAAAACACCAAAGGCATAACAGTTTATAAATTTTCAGCAGCGGAAACTTCAAAAAAGAAGGATTCACATAAATAGTAGATGCAAAGAGAGGTGTAACCTTTCTCATCAATAAAACAGAAAGGAGTGAAGAATTGATATTGAGCATATAGAACATTGAAAGGAGAAATAGTATGAAGAGTAAAATGAAGCAGTTTATGGTATTAGTATGTGCATTCGTTTTATCAGTCTCGACCTTGATTCCAACAACATTCATGACAGTACATGCAGCATCTGCTACACCGGTTTTAACAGCTAAAGCAGATCGTGATAATGGTATCTTATTGAAATGGACAGCAAGCAATCGTGTGAGTGATCCAACGGATGCAGAATACATGATTATGAGAAAACGCGATGATGGCTATTATGACGGTTTGGTAAAAAGAGATCCTAAATATGGGTTGTTTTTCCTTGATGCAACAAATTTGACGATTGGAAAAGAATACACATATAAGATCAGAGAAAGCGTTAATGGCAAAGAAGTCGATTCAAATGAAGTTACAGTGAAAGCAGTAGCTAGTAATCCTGCAGCGAATGAATTTACAAATAAGGCAAAGGCGGCAGACTATCTCAAAGAACAGATGGTCAAGCGAAATAAAAAGATTTCCCTTATTTATAACGCTGGGACATTCCCTTCAGGCTTAGGAAACGAATTATATGAGATGGCTAGGACAGATGATGAAAAAGCAGATCCTGCTACAGCTGCTCAAGGGGATTATTTACGATATACGATTAAACCAAATACGATTCGTATAACGACTGGAATCGATGGTAAAGTAGGCAGCTTGAATTCTTATACATTTACATTTGAACTTGATTATTATACAAGTAAACAGGAAGAGGAAGCGGTAGATGCAAAGGTTTCACAAATACTAGCATCATTTGCCAATAATGGTATTACACAGGCTTCATCAGACTATGATAAAGCAAAAGCTGTTTATGATTATTTAGCAACCAATTTGCATTATAACAATAACCCTCGACCTGACAATGGAAATCTGATGATTACTGCTTATGATTCTTTGGTACGCAAAGAAGCACAATGTTATGGACAGACTTTAGGAGCATATCGTTTATTAAAAGAATTAGGTTTAGTAACTAGACGTGTGAATGGTGATCTCTATTTAGAAGATAAGAAAGACACCATAGCGCACGGATGGAATCTTGTTCTTATGGATGGCAAGTGGTATAACTTTGATGCCACAGGTGCAGCAACCTATTATGAAGAAACCAATGATATGACTTATAAGAAATTATTAAAACCTTATGACACATTTGTTTCACAAGGATATACTTTGAACGCTGAATATGCACTTACTTCTGCTTTTGGTAAAGCACATCCATATGGTACAACGGTTTATCAAGATGAACCAGACGCACCAAACAATTTAACGCTTGTAAATTTAGGTGAGGGAAAAATCCAAGCTAGCTTTACAAGTGTTAAGGGAGCAGATGGTTATGCATTGTATCGTTCAACATCAGCTACTGGCACTTTTAGCAAGGTGGCTGAAGGAAATGCTACGACATTAATCGATGAAACAGCACAACCAGGTGTAGAGTATCATTATAAAGTGAAAGCTTATGCTATGGTTAGCGGTGACAGACTTTATTCAAGCTATTCACCAAGAAGAATCATTACCAGTAAGAGCATTGGAACACCGGTTTTAAGTGCTCTTACAGCTACTTCTAATACAGTGAAAGTAAGTTGGGATGCAGTAGCTGGTGCAGAATACTATCAGGTATATCGTGCGGATTCTGTCAATGGCACTTATAGTTTGGTGAATCGTAAAAATTATACAACAACGACGATTAGTGATGCTGCTGTATCTGCAGGCAAGACATATTACTATAAAGTACGCGCGTTTAAAGATGGCGAATATAGTATGTTTAGCACAATAAGCAGCGTTACGACAAAACCAGCAACACCTACTGGTATTCAAACTAGTTCTGCTGGAGCAACTTCTGTAAACGTTCAATGGGCAAAGAGTGAAGGCGCAAAATACTATCAGGTATATCGTTCTACCAATGCTACAAAAGATTTTAGGTTATTAGGTGTTTATGATGAAAATACCTTCAGTATGAAGAGTAGGGCATTACTCACCAATCAGACATACTATTACAAAGTCAGAGCGTATACAGTTGTAAATAAAAAAGGTATATATTCACCGTTCTCTAATGTTGTAAAGGGAACGCCAAAACTTGCTGCTCCTACCAATGTAAAAGCAAGTCCAAATACTTCTACTACGTTAAAGATCAGTTGGAAATTAACAGATGGCGCAACATATTATCAGGTTTATCGCAGTACAAGTAAAACGGGGAAATATGCGTTGTTAGGTGTATATAACAGTACAACGACATCCTCCATTTCCAGATCTTTATTAACCGGCAATACGTATTATTATAAAGTACGTGCATATCGCTGGGTAAAAGGAGAACGTGTATTCTCACCATTTAGCAGTGTCATTACAGGAAAGCCAGTACTTTCAAAAACAAGTAAAGTAACAGCTAAGGCGACAAGTAGTAC
Source organism: Longicatena sp. 210702-DFI.1.196 (assembly GCF_020563125.1). Classification (NCBI taxonomy): domain Bacteria; kingdom Bacillati; phylum Bacillota; class Erysipelotrichia; order Erysipelotrichales; family Erysipelotrichaceae; genus Longicatena; species Longicatena sp. 210702-DFI.1.196. Next base: position 42,939 of record NZ_JAJCPX010000026.1, read on the forward strand.
AACGGCTAAAATAACTTGGAATAAAATTGAAGGGGCAACCTACTATCAAGTATATCGTGGCACAAGTGCGAATGGGAAATATGCATTGTTGGCAACTTATGACAAAAACACAACTACTTGTACTAGTAAAAAATTAAAGAAGGGAAACACCTATTATTACAAAGTGCGTGCTTATAAATGGGTAAAAGGAACACGTGTGTTCTCACCATTCAGCACACCAGTAAAGGTGAAAATTTAGTTAGACGACGGATTAGGAGAAACATATGAAAAGAGTAAAAAGATTATTAGCAGGGATTGTTAGTCTATTATTAGCAGTTACCATCATTGGCAATGAAAATTTAATTGTTACACATGCGGCAACACTGCCTACATCAAATGTTTTTATCAGTGGCAGTACGGATAAAGGTTACAATGCAAAAGTAACTTATGATTTAAAAGTAAGTCAAGCTTCAAAAATGGTGTTGACATGTATGTCTTATGGCGATGTTAGCATGTCTTACTATTCTGCAGATTTATCTGAGCGATATGACACAGTATATGCTTATACTGATTCTGCTGCTTCACCTGTGACAAAAGTGATTACAGCTTATGTATCACCAGGTACTTATAAAGTTGTAATTGATAATGAGAGATCTGCTGCCAGCAGATATCAAATTAAAGCTTCTATATCTTCTTTAGGGGCAAATGATATAGAACCTAATGACTTTGATCACGCAATGACATTAAATAAAGGTGCTACGATTACTGGGGCATTAACTACTCAAGATAAAGAAGATTGGTATAAAATTACAACAACTTCTAAGTTTGTAAGATTAAGTATCTCAGCTTATGAAGATATGGATATCAATGTCTATAATCAAGATTTATCAGAAACATTGGATTATGATTATTTATATGGTAAACCTGCTTCACCTGATCAGCAAATTTTAGAATTCTGTGGTTCTAATGTATATTATGTAAAAGTAAGCTCTGGTTCATGGGATGACGGCGGCAAATATAAGCTGAGTTGGACCGCAGGAACAGTACCTACAGTAAAAAATGTTAAATTACAGAAATTGAGTTCTACAGAAATCAAGGTAACATGGGATCAAAATAATGCATTTGATTATTATCAGGTATATCGTGCGACTAGTGAAAAAGGGAAATATTCTCTGCTCGGTGTTTACAATAAATATTATGATACTAAGTATAGCACTGGTTTAAAAACAGGTACAAAATACTATTATAAAGTACGTGGCTATCGTGTAATTAATAAAAGACGTGTCATGGGAGCATTTAGTCCAGTGGTAAGTGCAACACCATCGTTAAAGGCACCTAAGAATTTAACAGTTTCACAGTCAGTAAGAAAGGCATTATCAATCACTTGGAATTATGATGGTGAAGCTTCTTATTATCAACTGTATCGTGCAAGCAGTTTAAATGGAAAATATGCTTTATTAGGTACGTATGACAAATATACTACTTATAAGCGCAGTACATCACTTACTTCTGGAAGACGTTATTATTACAAAGTTCGTTCTTACAAATGGGTAAGTGGAAAACGTGTATTCTCTCCATTTAGTGATATTCGCTCTGGAGTGGCAAAATAAGTAAGAAATAGAAAAAGTGAAAAGATCAAGAAGACAGTGAGTTTAAACACTCATTGTCTTTTTTGGGGTCATCTAAATAAACAAGTGGTTTTGAGAAAGAAACCGATAAACGAATAAGAGATTAAAGCTATTAAAAAAGCAGGTAGAACTGGGGTAATCAAATTTTTTAGGGGTTTTCGCCAGAAATTTAGGGGGCAACTTCAGGGGGATGAAGGAAACAAACAAAGAATTTAAGACCCCTAAAGTTAAAAAGAAAAGGAATCAGCAAAAACAGTGCTGATTCCTTTTTAGGTTATGCTCTATTTGTTTTTATCAATCTATTAATTGTTTTTTACTTTATAGTTCCACGTTTTTTTCCTCTGTAACTGTGTATTTCTTCCTGAGGCTTTGGCATATTTCTTATTGCGGGATGATTTCTTGTAGACCAGAGTATGCGGTTTCTAGTATAATCGAAATTAGAGAAGCCTCTAGAGTTTCTCTTATAGTCTTTCGGCTTCCGGTTGAATGATTCCATTGGCCCATTGGATAGACGTGCGTAATAACGGTCGCTGTCTGTGGCATTTCTCCGTGATACCTCTGTAACAGTAAATGAGCGGACAATTTCATTTTTGTATTTATCAAGGTATTCAGAAAATTTCCGTGGGATATAGCTTCTGGAAGCCTTAAATTCAGTTATCAATTTATTAAGTTCAGACATGACAGCATCTTCAGAATCAAAGGATGTTTTATTGAAACTGATATATTTCTCTTTCGCTTCAAGGATCATAGGAAATCTGGGATCAAGTTCAAGGAACATCTTCTCGATCATATATGTATCCGCATAGATACCGAGAGATCTGTGGTAATATCTCCTGTGTGAATGAATAATATCATCCTGATTCTTAAGGAGAACCCATCTATATTTTTTGAGCAATATAACTTCACGAGATTCCTTAATGGTTTTATTATCACGGTTGGTTTCAAAATTAGACTGATCAAGAGCTTCACGGTCTTTCTTTTTATAGCTTTTCATCACCAGATTGATATAGTCGTTAATCATACTGGTCAGGAACTTGATTACATGAAAGGAATCCAGAACAGATACAGCATTAGGAAAGAACTGCTGAGGATAATCCATATAGGACTTATAAGCGTCAGAGATAATAAACCTTACATTCTTTCTTTCATCGTAAGGAATTGAAAGGAAATAATCCTCTGCGGTTGACTGCCAGCGGTTATGAAGGATATCTATGATCTGCCCGGAAGCGAAATCCATAAGTACTAGGGCATATTTCTCATTTTCAGAGATATCAATATGAACTTCGTCAACAGAAAGAAATTCAGGAAGTTTC